>JAGLEA010000078.1 GCA_023145315.1 Psychrilyobacter sp. | reverse complement strand
TTAATTTTAGAAGTTCTTTTTTTGTGTATAGATAAATATAATCATACTAAAAAAGGCACTCAAGTTGAGTGCCTTCTAATAAATTTAGCAGCTAGTTTTTTCAACTGCAATATATTCTTTTTCTCCTAATATAACAATAGCTTTCTCTTTGTTAACATCATTTACTAAGATGATAGGTCCAGTACAACCCATTCCTGCTTCTGCATAGATCCCACTTCTCATAAGTTCCATTGCAGCATCATCTAGGTCCATAATATCTATTCCTGAGATTTGTGCTGTTACTACTTGTTTTTCAGGTTTTACAAATTCTTCTACTTGTTTTTTCGGTGCTTCTACAAAACTAGCAATGATATCTTCATATCCAGCTTTTTTAATTTCTTCAAATTCTTTTGCCACTATTGAAGCTAAATCATTCTTTCCTAGTAGTGCAGCATATTTTATTGCTCCTTCTACTACAGGAACTCCTGAAGCTCTAGATAAAATTAATATAGTTCTTTTCATATCAAATGATACTCCTGGACCATATCCATATCCACTAGCTTCATAAGATCCACCTGTTGAATAAGACGAAAACATTTTCATAAGAATATTTCCTGTTAAACTATCAGTTACCATTACATCAGATGATCCCATTAAAAGGTCGTTCCCTCTCATAATAGTTCCACCATCTGATCTTTTTGATTCACCAAAATTTATAGAATAACCTTTATCGGCTAATTTTCTTAATGATCTTTCCACAGCTCTAGAGCTATCTACGTTTAAGATTCCAAGTGTAGGATTCGATATTCCAATTGCTTTAGCTGTAGCAATACCATAAAGTGCATTTTTAAACATAGCTTCTGTTCTATTAGTTGCTGAAGTCCCTGTAGTTGTTCCTATTAACATATCGTTTCCAAATGCAGGTGTTACTACTCTTCCTATTGTAGAAGTACCTATCGGGAAACTATAGTGCATAGTTACAGCTGAACTAATCTCTTTTGCATCAATTAATTCTTCCATTTTTTTATGAGCTTCTGCTTCTGTATTAGCTTCTACAACTCTTAGAGTTGTTTCAACTTTAGGTCCAATTAAAACCACATCAAAATCACCACTTAAAGCTGCTTTTTCAGCACCTTTAACGATGTTTTCTATTCCATGTTCACTACCTATTGTAGTTATTCCTACACATATTTTTTTTCCAAATGTCCCTGTTTCCATGGCATTTGCTATCTCTAAAAAACTCTCACCAATCATTCTTTTAATATCTAAAGACATAAAATAACCCCCTTAACCTAAGAATTGAGATGCAAAGTTTTTCATAGCTTCTGCAATCATCTTATTAATTTCGTCTTTAGAAACTGTATTAGATTCCTCTTTAATACCTGTGTTTCTTTCTACCATTATAGATACACCATCAAATAAGTTAGTCATTCTACCTAAGAATAATGAACCTTTTCCTACTACCATTACTCTATTTAATTCACCAGTAGTTAATTCATTCATAGCAAATCCTAAGTAAGGTACTCCTGAAGGAATATGACCTTGTGTAGGTGCCCATCCAACCATTCC
>JAGLEA010000077.1 GCA_023145315.1 Psychrilyobacter sp. | reverse complement strand
TTGTAGTTTCCTTCTGGTACATCTCCTGCTCCTGCTGGTTTTGTAACATCTGGATTTTGCATTTCTACTGAGTATTTATCTACATCTGTAATTTTTAATCCAGCTCTTTCTAATGGCTCAATTACTAATGATGTGATAACTGCTTGAGGTGATGATCCAGTTCCTACAGTATGTCTACCTACGAAATCAGTGTTGATTACTGGGCTAACACCATCATTTTGAGAGACTAATATAGCAAATGCTCCTAATGTATCCTCTAAAATAGGTAAGTCTTTCTTAACATGATCTTTTCCGTTCATTCCTAATTTTGCTGAAGCTCCACCTGCAACGACTACAACATTTTTATATGTTCCAGCTTTTACTAATGATGCTGCAGTGATTAATGAATGAGTTGGTGCTGCACAAAATCCTCTAAGGTCTGAACCAGTTGCGTTTATTGCTCCAGATGCTTCGGCAATAGCTTTAGCAAAGTTTCCTCCACCTCTTTGATTCATATCTCCACAAGCTTCTTCTGAACACTCGATTACATAGTCAATAGTTGTAGGATCTATATTATTTCTTGCGATTAAGTTTTTAAATGCTAAGATTCCTGATGCTTTTACAACTAAATTTTCAAATATTACATGAGAACTTAAGTTAGTATCTACATCATGAGCTCTCTTTACACATCCAACTAATTTATCTTCGTGGTATAGTCCTTCTGCTCCCTCTTCATTTACTAAAGCTTCAATTACAGAAAATTCAAAACTTTTCTTTAAGTGAGATTCGTCAGCTTCTGAATAAAATTCATAGCTTCTGTATGCTTCTAAAGCGTCTGCTAAGAAATTCTCTTCTAATAATACTAGATCAAAAACGTCAGCTAATTTAAGCATTATAAGGAATTCTTTTTGTGCTAAGATCTCTCCAAATTTACCTTTATTAGAAGCACCTTCTACATCTTTACCTACAAATGGCATTCCCATTTCTTTTAATTGTATAGGGTTGATATTTCCAATGTATGTTTGGTTAGGTCCGTAGTTTACTACTTCTTCATAAGTTCTATAGCTATTTCTGATATTTTTTAAGTATTCAGAATCTGGGTTAGTTTGCTTCTCTACTGTTTGTGTTGTACCATTATGAAAGATCATATCTGGAGTATGCACTAAACAATATGCTGCTCCTTTTAAAACTGCAAAATTCATCTTTTATTCCTCCGATTATATTATTATATTTGTAATTTTTAAATAAAAATAAGGGAAAGAGACAAAAACTCTTCCCCCTTATTTAGGTTTAATTATTTAACATCAAATACTGTTTGCTCAGTAACTTCAGTAGTTAAAGCATTTAATGCTGTTACTACGATGTTTTTTCTTACTTTCATTTCGTCCTCTGCACATAATGCAGGGTTACCAAATGGATGTGGAATTGCTATTGCAGGAACTATTCTATTTGCTCCTACTGTTAGAGAGATAGGAACTACAGTACAAATATGTACTACAGGAATTCCACTCTTTTCTATTTCTTTTACCATCGTTGCACCGCAACGAGTACAAGTTCCTCAGGTAGAAGTAAGGATTACTCCGTCTACTCCTGCAGCAACTAGTTCTTTTGTAAATTCAGCAGCGAACGCTTTCGAGTTCTTTACTGAAGTTCCGTTACCTGTTGTAGAATAGTAGAATGGGTGGATAGATCCAATAACTCCCTCTGCTTCTAATTCTTTTAAAGCATCCGTAGGAACAACTACGTTAGGGTTATTATTAGCATATGTAGGATCAAATCCTCCATGAGCTGTTTCACCCATATTATCTAATTCATATTTACCATATCTTTGAGCAGATGAAGCTTCGATTCTTTCAGGATTTCCTGTAGGAACCATTCCACCAGAAGTAACTAATGCTATTTTAGCTTTAGAAAGATCTTTAATTGCTGCTCCAGGTTCTACGTTATCAAATACTGGCATTGGATATTCAGTTGTGAATTCCTCACCTTTTAATTTGTTTACTAACATATCTACTGCTCTTTCAGCACCGATTTTTTCAGCGAAATAATTTTTTCTTATTCCTCTTTCTAAGTATCCTTCTTCTGCTGGTGATCCAATAGTTTCGTTTTTAGCTAATTTTAAAGCAAGTTTAGCTAATGGCTTTATAGCTTTTCTCATTCCAGCAGCCGAGTTACTTGTAGAAATAATGTGAAGATCTTTCTTATACATATCTGCACCTGGATTTTCTATATACATAGCAGTAACTACAGGAATTCCTAACTCTTCTTGTACAGCTTTTGCAACAGTTCCAGCAGCTACACCATATCTTCCAGCGTTAAATGCAGGTCCTGCAATAAATAAATCAGGTTTAGCAGATTTTACCATTTCTAAAATTTCTTTTGTAGCGTCTTCTACATTTTCGTTTAAATAAGAGTCACCACAAATTACAGTTCCAATTATTTCTGCTTCTTCACCAAATTGTTTTTGAAGTGCTGAACCAGGTCCTACGATTTCATTTCTGAATTCAGGTTTCATATCAGCTTTTTCTTCTCCACCAATTCCAGCGAAGAATTGGTTTATATAGTGAACTACTTTTATTTTCTTCATTCAAATCCCCCATAATTAAGAATTACTATTTTGACAATGAGGTAATATAAAATATATTACCTCTTAATTTTATTAAATTTTACACTCCTTATTTCTAGTTAAGAAAAAGGTCTTCTTGTTTCTATTATATAGGCTCACCTGAGCCATATGTTCAATGGATTTTTCGAGAATTATTTAGATTAAAGATTTGGTGTGTGCCTCGCATAAGACACGGTTTCTGAATATGATTTCTTAGTTTTTTTTTGTTATTTTGTTTGTTGGTTCAGTTATTACAAGTTTTCTGAAAGATTAAAGGTATTTACAACCTTCTCCTCTGATTTCGTTCATTTCTTCAACGATTTCTTCTACTTCTAATACCATTTCCATCATTCCTACTTGCTCTTCAAATACATCAGCATTAACTGCAGATTTGAATTGCTCTTCTAATACGTGGAATGTTGTTAGTCCTAACGCTTCGTTAGCTAATATACCTGAGAATGTAGGGTCTCCCATTGTTACTGTTTCTGCAGCTAAGCCAGATGCCTCTGCTTCTGCTGCTCCTAATATAACTACTAAGTTTTCTG
>JAGLEA010000076.1 GCA_023145315.1 Psychrilyobacter sp. | reverse complement strand
CCACTTAAGATAGCTCCGTCCATAACTTCAGTTGGATATAAAATAGTTGGTACTATTTTCTTTGCATCTACACCATACACATAAGTATCATGTAAAAGACCTTGAGTTTGTAACATGTATACATATGCTACTTTTGGTAACTCAGGATACTCATTAGCTTGCTCTAATAATGGTTTAGTTTCGAATACTTCGATATTGTCAGGAGTAACATTTTCTCCTAATTTACCTAAGTGTGCAGCGATTTTTAATCCAGCCATTCTTGCAGCAGCTTCATAAGCATATTGATCAATTCCTTCTTTAGCTTCGATAACCATACATAGGTTATTTAACTTTGAGAAAGGAGTGTAATCAGCTCCAACTCCACACATATCGATGATTCCCTCTTGGAAACCTACGATTTTACCACAAGTGATTACAGCAGACCCTTTTAATACATGAGTTCTACCTTCACCAACAGTTTTTACCTTTGATATGATCCCAGGGAATATACCAGCTTCTCCACCGACTTTCACTCTAGGTTCGATTACATCCTTAACAGGTGTAATTCTTATTTCTTCTCCAGGTTTAGCTAATTCAAGTTTAACATCAATGATTCTGTCATCCTCTAAAACAATAGCCTTAATTTCTTCTGCATTTACATGTAAAACACCGTTTTCTACTTTTGAGACATCTGCAAATTTAATGTCTGAAATATTGATTTCTCCCAATTCTAAACGCAAATATCACACCCCCTTATATTATTAAAATAAAACACTTATTACTTGATATTTTCTGCTAACATTGCTTCAATGTTTTTAGCAGTTGCGTCATCTTTTGTTAATTCTGCTACTTTTTCTCCACCTTTATATAAAGTGATTGTAGGTAATCCTAAAACTTTTTGTTTAATAGCCATTCTTCTAGCTTTACTTGTATTTAATTTTACAAATTTAGCTTTATCAGCATTTTTTTCAGCAATTACTTCTAATTCAGGTAATAGAGCTTGGCATGGAACACATCCATCACTGTAATAATCTACTAAGACATATCCTTCTGCGTTTAATACTTCTTCTTCAAATGTTCCTTTATCTACTACTAACATTGTTACCTCCGTTTTTATTTAGAATTTTTCTTCCATATATTTTTCAGCTAGAGTTGCAGCAATTGCTCCATCTGCTGTAGCTGTTACTACTTGTCTAAGTGCTTTAGGTCTGATGTCTCCTGCAGCAAAAACTCCTTCTATGTTTGTTCTCATTTCATCATCAGTTTTGATATATCCCCAATCATCCATTTCTACATGACCTTTAAAGATATCTGAATGTGGAATAAATCCTACAAATACGAATAATCCAAATGTTCCATCTTCTTCATCAGCGTGATATTCAGTAAGTTCCCCTGTTTTTACATTTTTAAATACAGCAGTTTCTAATATTCCATCACCTTTTAACTCTTCTACAACTGAATCCCACATAAAGTTCATCTTAGGGTTAGCAAAAGCTTTTTCACGTATAGATTTTGCTGCTCTTAATTCGTCTCTTCTATGAACGATAGTTACCTTTCTAGCAAATTTAGTAAGATACATAGCTTCTTCTACTGCAGTATCTCCTCCACCGATTACGAATACTTCGAAATCTTCAAAGAAATCAGCATCACAAGTTGCACAATATGAAACTCCCTTACCAGTTAAAGCTTTTTCACCAGGAACACCCATATTTCTAGGAGTAGCTCCAGTTGCGATAATTACTGACTTAGCTTTATATTCTTCTTTATCTCCTTTGATAATTTTAATATCTCCAGAAAAATCAACATCGATTACATTGTCAGATTTTATTTCTGCTCCAAACTCCTTTACTTGTTCCACCATTCTAGCTACTAGTGATGGTCCTGTAGCATCTCTTACAGATCCAGGATAGTTCGCAACTTCGTGAGTAATAACTATTTGCCCACCAGTTTTACTTTTTTCTAAAATTAATGTTGATAATTTTGATCTACCAGCATATAATCCAGCAGAAAGACCAGCAGGACCTCCACCAATTATTATTAAGTCATATATTTTTGACATTCTAACCTCCTAAATGTTTTAATTATTTTGATTAATACTTTCGATTCCACTAGTTATAATATCACAATCAATTAATTTAAAATCTCCTAAGATTTTATCTGTCCAACCTAACTTTAAAGGAAACTTCCTCGTAGTCATAATTGCATTTTCTATCAACTCTAAAGAATCAAAGTTTAAAGTAGATGGTTTTTCAGAAATTATTATTGACTTGAAAGGTGTTTCTCCAGGTTTGATACTCCCAGTGAGTGGATGAGTTAATATTTCATACCCCAGATGAACTTTTTCTCTGACTACTTCTAGAGTTTTTAGAAAAGTAATATCTTTGTGATAGTCAATTAAAAATTTGTTTTCATACCTCTCATTAACTAAAGGATTATTTGTTATTATTCTGAATTTCATGTGACCTCCCAGTAGTTAGTGTACTTTTTTTCACACCTTTGATACATAATTTAGTATAGTACTTTATTAGAAAAAAGTCAACAAAAAAGCTAGATAAAAAACAAATCGTTTGATAAG
>JAGLEA010000075.1 GCA_023145315.1 Psychrilyobacter sp. | reverse complement strand
TAGAGAAATTAGGATTAAATCCAATAATAGCAGCAGTAAAGGATGAAAGCACTTTAAGTGAAGCATTAGAAAGTGAAGCAGAAGTAATATTTATATTAAAATCTACAATATTAACTGTAAACTCTATGGTAGAAAAAGCAAAAAATAAGGGGAAAATAGTATTTGTT
The DNA here is from genome assembly GCA_023145315.1 of Psychrilyobacter sp. Lineage (GTDB taxonomy): Bacteria > Fusobacteriota > Fusobacteriia > Fusobacteriales > Fusobacteriaceae > Psychrilyobacter. The sequence continues at coordinate 4,633 of JAGLEA010000075.1, read as the reverse complement.
CACTTTGATCTAATCGAAGGATTGTCGCCTTGTATGAGTGCCTTAGATCTAATAATAGAAAGGGTAAATATAGATGGGATAATAAGTACAAAATCTCAAATAATAAAAGGGGCAAAAAAAAGAGGGTTACTAACAATTCAAAGGTTCTTTATACTAGATTCATTATCTTATAAAAATAGTTTGAAATTTGCAAGGGAAACAAAACCTGACTTTATAGAGATACTACCTGGAGCAATGCCAAAAATAATAAAAAAATTCTTATATAACTATCCGTGTAATTTAATAGCTAGTGGAATAATAATGGATAAAGAAGATGTAATATTAGCTCTAAAAGCTGGAGCAGTAGCTATATCAACAACAAAAAAAGATGTGTGGAGTTTATAAAAAGAAGAATATTATTATAGCTAAAATAAAAAGTTAGGAAAATTATATTTTCCTAACTTTTTATTTATTTAGATGTGGTATGAGCTTCAAGATAGTTGTAATATCTTGATTTTAATTTTCTTGATTTTATTAAATAATACTGTATTAAAAATGAGATTAAAATCAATGTAATAGCAATAACTCTTATATCTACAAGATCTATAAGGAAACCGATAATAGCAATTAAATCTAGACTTCCTAAAAATTCATACTCTATTTTATAACCTTGTTGAATAAAATTATTTTTAATAGTTGTAGGGCTAAACTTTATATCCTTTCGACTTAATGGATCTGATGTTAAGTAGAGTCCAATATAGTCATTTTGAGGGGTTAAAAATTTACTAACTAATGAGTAATCATAGCTATCATAGTTACTTGAAGCCAAGAGATCAAATAAAAGGTCAAAGGAACTCTCTTTAAGGGGTAACTCACTATAATCACCGATGAAAAAAATAATTTTCTTATTGAGGTTTAGTTTATCAAATTCATGTTTAAGATGTTTAAAATAAGAAAATCCCAAAGGTATATCCATGAAAAAATGTACAATATTATCGTCTAGGTGATTAAAAAGAGATGAAAAATGATCAAGTCCCCCACATCGTAGAGTCAAAATTCGAATTCGTTGTCTAGAGAAAAAATGTTTTGTTTGCCAACTTTTTTAGGAAAAATAAGTCCAAGTTGAATATAGTATCTTATGGTATCAGGACTTAAGTTATATTTTTTCGAAAATTCTCCGATTTTCATAAAGTCACTCCTATTTAGATTTAATAATTACATTATTTTAGCATATTATAACTGGTTTATTAAATATTTTAAATTTATACTCTGAAAAAAATGTGGTATAATTTCTTTATTAGAAATAAAGGCTAAAATTTGGAGGAGTAGAGTTTGAAAGAAAATTATATAATAAGTAAAGCTCAAAAAGATGATATTGTAGGAATATATAATCTACTCCATAGAGAATTCATAAAAAAATACTCTTCTAACTCTGAAAAATCAGAATGGAAAAAACATAAAAAATGGTATGAGTTTTGGATTAAATCACCCTACTATATAATTTATGTATTAAAAGACCTGAAAGAAAAGATACTAGGGCAAGTAAGATATGAAATAGATGGTGAAGTAGCCATAGTAAATATATTTCTGGATAAAAACATTCGTGGAGAGGGATATAGTGAGGAATTTTTAAATAAAACTTTAGAGGAATTAAAATTTGAAAAACATGAGGTTAAAATAGTAATAGCAAATATATTAGAAGAGAATGAAATATCTAAAAAAATATTTTTACATTTAGGGTTTGAGGAAAAGAAAACAGAAACTACGAATGTATTAGAATATTCTATATATATGAAAGTAATCGGAAATTAAAGAAAGAAAATAAAAACTCTATTAGTGTTGACTTTAGAAAAGAAAAGGAATATACTTTTATAGTAACAGATAATTCAAAGGAAAACTTTCATTGATACCACCATGTGTGTTTTTATTGAATGGGATACTAAGACTCTATCTGAAAAAAAAACACGGAGGTACAAAAATGTTAAAAGGTACAGTTAAATGGTTCAACGAAGAGAAAGGATTTGGATTTATTCAAGGTGAAGATGGTAAAGATTATTTCGCACATTTCTCTCAAATCAACAAAGAAGGATTCAAAACTTTAAGAGAAGAAGAAGAAGTAACTTTCGACGTAACTGAAGGTGCAAAAGGTCCTCAAGCTTCTAATATCGAAGTTTTATAATTGACTATAATTAAGTGATAAGATCTAATCTTATCACTTTTTTTTAAATTATAGAGTTGAAAAAAATGGAGGTATCAAGTGTTTAAGAAGAAAACAAAAATATTTTTAATAATAATATTTTTATTGATGTCAGTGCCTTTTTATTATTATATTCAAATAAGAAAAGTTGTTTTAGATCATAGAGCAAAAGGTCCTAATCCGATAGCAAACTTTTTAGATATGGAGATAAAAGAATCTTCAGGACTTCTAAAATCGAGTCTGGAGGAAGATTATTTTTGGACACATGGAGATTCAGTAGGAAATGGCGAGATCCCTAAAACTTATCTGAATGGATTTAGATACAATGAAAAAGGTATAAGTGACGATAGAATAGTTTATATTGATGGAACTATAAATATAGATTGGGAAGCAATAGCTAAAGATGATAATAATAATTTTTTAGTTGGTGATATAGGAAACACTGTATTAAAGAAACGATATACAATCTATAGAATAAAAGAGCCTCTAAAAGAACAAAAAACAGTACTAGCAAATGATATAGATATAATAGTATTTCAATATCCAAATGAAAAAGAATTAAATAGTGAAGCAATGTTTTATGCAGATAAAGGTATATATGTATTAACAAAAGAATATGGTAAAACCAATATGTATAGATTGTTAGATCGGAATATAGAGTTAAGAAAAATTAATGAAATGGAGTATGTAGGAGAGTTTAAATTCTTAGATGGAAAAAAAATAACGCAACTCCTAGATGCGGTAACAGGTGCTGATATCAGTAGTGATGAATTAACGATGATAATGACAACATATATGGGAATCTATATGTTTAAAAGAGATGAGCAAAAAACTGATTTTTTTGATGGAGAAATATATTATCTACCGTTAGAGTGGAATGTAAAGTATAATCAATATGAAGCGTTGACTTTTACAAACGATGAAAAAAATATAATGTTAACCTCAGAACAAGGTTACCTTTATAAGGTGGATGTAAATAATTTTAAAAAGATTAGAAATTCGTTGAGTAAAGAAGTAAAAGAAAGTATAGAGGAAGAAAAATCATCTAAAAAAAGTCTAAAATATATAATAAGAAGTAAATTTTATAACTTACAATATTACATAATGGATCTAATATTTAGATAAAAAAAGCTCTGAATTTTTCAGAGCTTTTAAAATTAGTATTAGTATTGTTTACCTGAATAAGCCATAAATCCACCTTTTAGATTATACATCTCTTCAAAACCAAGTTTTGACATATATCTAGCAGCACTCATACTTTTAACACCTGATCTACAATAAATAAGGTAAGGAGTAGCTTTATTAAGTTTTCCAATCTTATCTGCAAAATCTGAACCTGTAATATCAATATTAACTGAACCAGCAATATTTCCCATCTTCCATTCACCATTTGTTCTAACGTCTAGCACTTTCAACCCTTTTTTTCTTAATAACTCAGCAACTTGTGGTGAGTCGATAGTTTCTAAATTTGCAACTTTAAATAATCCAAACATTTTATTCCTCCGTTAATTCAAGTAATTTAATTATTGTTATATAATTTTTCTAAAAATATTATAATCTCTTTTTTAAGAAAAGTAAAGGTATAAAAAATAAAAATATGAAAAGTATGTAATTTCACACTTATATTTCAACTCTAAGATTGAAAAAACAAAGATAATCAAAAGTAAAATTATTATAACCTAATAAAAATAAGGCTAAAATAAATAGTGCAACACTTTAGATATAATTCTTGACAATATGTGAAAAATATATTATTATATCTAAGTATGAAAAGTAGGAGTTGATCACATTGTTAGATTTTAAAGACGGTAGATGTATCTGTGGAACAGTAAAAGTAGGAGAAAGAGGTCAAATTGTAATTCCTAAAAAAGCAAGAGACTACTTTGGAATAAAACCAGGTGACACTTTGGCAGTGTTAGGAGATAGAGAAAAGGGAATCACGATATTTAAAGCTGATTCATTGGAAATGTTTGCTAATATGATTTTATCTAACGCCAAAGAAGATTAAATTTTTCACAATAAAAATGAAGTATAATAAAGAACAAGATTTTAATAAATCAAATGAAATTAAATAATTCGGGAGGAAAATATTATGAAGATCCTAATTGTAGGTGGAGTTGCAGGTGGAGCATCAGCAGCAGCAAGATTAAGAAGATTAAGTGAAGAAAATGAAATTATCATGTTTGAAAGAGGGGAATATATCTCATTTGCAAACTGTGGATTACCATACCATATTGGAGGAGTAATCAAAGATAGAGAGGTTCTTTTAGTAGAAACTGTAGAAGGAATGAAATCAAGATTTAACATCGATGTAAGAGTAAAAACAGAAGTTCAAAAAATAAATAAAGAAGCTAAAACAGTAACTGCAAAAGATTTATCAACAGGAAAAACATATGAGGAATCATTTGATAAAATATTATTATCTCCAGGAGCAGAAGTATTCGTACCACCTGTAAA
>JAGLEA010000074.1 GCA_023145315.1 Psychrilyobacter sp. | reverse complement strand
ATAATAGCTCACATCAAGAAAACTAATGCAAAGAAAGCTGTAGTTGTAGGTGCTGGATTCATCGGTATTGAGATCGCAGAAAACTTTGTAGAATTAGATATGCAAACTACTGTAGTAGAATTTGCTGATCAAGTGTTAGCACCTGTAGATTCTGAAATAGCTGCACAAGTTCACCAAAACATGAAAGATCATGATGTAGAATTATTATTAGGACACGGAGTGACGGAAATAGTAGACGGAGAAAAATCATCAACTGTTAAAATTGCAAAAGCTGGAGAAAAGGAAGCTAGTGTAGAAGTAGAAGCTGAAATAATCATCTTAGCTGCAGGAGTAAGACCTGAAACTTCATTAGCAGAATCTGCTGGATGCGATATTCACCCTAGATTCGGAATCAAAGTAAATGAATACATGGAAACATCTGTTGAAGATATCTATGCTGTAGGAGATGCTGTAACTGTAAAGCATTATATTAATGGTCAAGAAATTAACATACCATTAGCATGGCCTGCAAACAGACAAGGTAGATTAGTTTCTGATACAATGTTAGGAAGAGCTAATAAACAAGCCTACAACGGAACAATGGGAACATCAATCTTAAAAGCATTTGACTACACAGTAGGAGCTACAGGATTAAATGAAAAATCATTACAAAGAGCAGGATTAGTATATGGTAAAGATTATTTAACTATAACTGTAAATAGAAACTCAAATGCCGGTTACTATCCAGGAGCAACTCCATTAACATTAAAATTAATCTTCACACCAGAAGGGAAAATTTTAGGAGCACAAGGAATAGGTAGTAAAGGTGTAGATAAGAGAATAGATGTAATAGCAACTGCAATAAAAGGAAATATCAATGTAGTAGAGTTACAAGATATCGAATTAGCATATGCACCACCATTTAACTCGGCAAAAGACCCTGTAAATATCTTAGGATACTATGCAGAAAATGTACTTAATGGAGATATCAAATTAGTTAGATATAATGAGTTTGAAGCATTAGTAGAAGCTGGAACGCATGAAGTTTTAGATATTAGAACTGCTGATGAAAAAGAATTAGGAGCTATTCCAGGATCAACTCATATTGACCTAGCTGAATTAAGAGGTAGAATTAACGAGTTAGATAAGGAAAAAACATATGTTGTATATTGTCAAGTAGGATTAAGAGGATATGTAGCTTATAGAATGTTAGTAAACTTAGGATATAAAGCTGTCAACTTAGATGGTGGATATAAATTATGGGAACCAACTACTCAAGATCAAAGTAATATAGGGATATTTGAAGGTATTGATTCATCAGAATTTAAGCATACTGAAAACACACCTTTCGTAGATTCAAAATTAATTGGAGAGGAAAGAACTTTTGGAAATGTTAAGACTATAGAAATTGATGCATGTGGATTATCTTGTCCAGGTCCAATTTTAAAGACAAGAAAAACTATGGAAGATCTAAATCCAGGGGATATTTTACAAATTAAATCTTCAGAATTAGGTTTCAAGAAAGATATAAGAAAATGGGCAGAAAAGACAGGACATAAATTTATCTCTGCAAAGAATGTAGACGGTATAATTGTAGCTCAAGTTCAAAAATTAGATCAAGGAAATTGTGCTAACTTTACATTACCAAATGGTGATACAAGTGGAGTAAAAGTAGTAAATGAAACAAAAGATAGACAAACAATCGTTGTATTCTCTGGAGATATGGATAAAGT
>JAGLEA010000073.1 GCA_023145315.1 Psychrilyobacter sp. | reverse complement strand
ACTTTCTGGGGATTAAATGCTCTTAGAAAAGAAAATTTTGTTAACAATAAAAAATCTATTATCGATAAGATGTTCGGTATGATGATGCCTAAAGGTCCAAATAAATTAAAACTTTCTAATATGAATATGGGTGGAATGGGAACTCTAATGATGAAGAAAGTAATGAAGGATAAAAATGTAGAGACTTTACCATCACTAATGGAAATGTTCTTCGAAAATGGTGGAGAAATAACTGCTTGTGATATGTCAGTAGACGTAATGGGATTCTCTCATGATGAATTAATCGATAATATCGAATTTGGTGGAGTAGCAGCAATGATTGCAGATTCTGAAGATTCATTCTCAACATTATTTATCTAAAAAATAATTAAATTTTAAAGACAAAACTATTAGTTTTGTCTTTTTTTGACCCTCTAATTTCGCAAATAAGCGATTTTAGAATTAAATTTTATAATAGAAGTAGATAAACTCTTTTAAAGTGGAAAATAAAGGGTAAGTATGATAAAATATAAAGAAAGAATTATTGTTTTTTACAGAATTAGGAGGCAAAAAAAATGGAAAAAATACAAATAACAACAGAATATATAAAATTAGATCAATTGATGAAATGGGCTAATATAGTAAGTAGTGGTGCAGATGCAAAACATGTAATAACTGATGGAAAAGTTCTTGTAAATGGTGAGGTAGAGTTAAGAAGAGGGAAAAAAATGAGAATCGGAGATATTCTAGAATTTGATGGTAAAAAGGTAGAAGTAATAGCAGGATAAGGGGAGCAAAGATGCAGATTCTAGATATGAATATGATAAATTTTAGAAATTTAGATGATGAACACTTAGAATTTGACCGACGATTTAACTTGTTTTTGGGTAAAAATGGACAAGGGAAAACTAGTATATTAGAAGCTATCTATTTTACTATGACGGGTAAAAGTTTTCGAACCAGTAAAAATAAGGAAATGATAAAATATGGTTACCATAAGATGGGGTCATTTGTAAATTATGAGGATAAAATAGCTTTAAAATCTTTATCTGTAAAAATTGATGAAAAAAAGAAGTTTTATTCTTATAATAAAAAAAATGTTAAATATGGAGAGTTTTTAGGGAAAATAAATGTGATATCTTTTATACCTGAAGATATAGAGTTGATAATAGGATCACCTAGTGTTAGGAGGTCTTTTTTTGACTATGAGATAGCACAGGCAGATCCTGAGTATTATTTATATTTAAAATCATTTTCTAAACTTCTAAAATTTAGAAATAAGTATTTAAAGGATCGGAATACACGAGATCCTATATTTGAAATATATAATCTAGAGTTTATAAAATATGCATCATTAGTAATAAAAAAAAGAATAGAGTATGTAAAGAATATATCAAGATTATTATCTTTAAATTATCGAAAATTATTTGATGGTGAAAAGGAATTAAGTCTAGTGTACAAATCTTTCTTAGGTGAGATGAGATCACCTACTGTAGAAGAGATTGAGGGAAAGATAAAAAAATCTTATGAGAAAGTTCGAGAACGTGAGTTGCGTTATGGATATTCTCTCATTGGTCCTCAGAGAGATGATTTTTTATTTTTATTGAGCGGAAAAGAAGCAAAAGCTTATTCTTCCCAAGGAGAGAAAAAATCTATAGTATTTGCTCTTAAAATCTCAGAGATAGATATGATAATAAAAGAAAAAAAAGAAACACCGATATTTATAATAGATGATATATCATCATATTTTGACTCTATTCGAAAAGAAAACATATTAAAATATTTTCAGAGAAGAGAAATTCAACTATTCATAAGTTCTACATCTGACCTAGACATAGATGCTAGGAGATTTCATATTGATAGAGGTGGTATTAGTGGGGAATAAAATCGTTACTATAAGCGAGATGATGGAAATATCTATTACAAAAAGTCGCCAACTAAAGGAAGCTATATTAAAATCAGAATGGGAAAAAATAGTAGGAGATCTATCTAAAAAAAGTCATGTTATTTTTTTGAAACAAGGAAAACTTTTTGTAGGTGTAGAAAACTCTATTTGGATCCAGCATATGAATTTTCAAAAGAAAAATATTATAAAAAAAATAAATACCTTCTTAGGTGGTGACTATATTAAGGAGTTAATCTTTAAAATAGGAAAGAAAACTCCTAATGAATATTTTTTAGAGGAAAAAGAGAAAGAAAGTATTCATATAGATCTAGATAATATAACTTTGAGTCCAGATGAATATTTGGATATAGATAAAGAATTAGAAAATTTAGAAGATATAGAAATAAAAGAACGAACAAAAAAAATTATAGAAAAATCATATAAAAGAAAAAAATATTTAAATCTTCATGGGTATAAAAGGTGTGATTGTGGTGCCTATTTTAAATCAGAAAATTCAAAATGTGCAGTGTGTATGAATAAAGATGTATTAGAATTAGAAGAAATTTTAATGAGAGCTTTTGTAAACCACGAGATGTTAAAATATGAGGATGCAAAGAAAGAAATACCAACATTGATAGAGAAAGAATATAAAAGAATTAAACTTAAAAAATTATCTAAAATAAAAAAAAATATAGATATATACATTAGAGAGAAAAACAATAACTTAGCATTTGATCTAGCGAAACATTATTTTATGATAGATTTAGGGCAATCAGATGATGATTATATAGAGAAAAAAGCAATGGAATTCATAGAGATTCTAAAAAATAAAAAGTAGAGAAAATAAATAAAAACTATTAATTATTAATTACTAATAGAGTATTTAACAGGGGGAAGAATTGGATGAGTAACAACTACAAAGCGGAAGACATAACGGTCTTAGAAGGACTAGAAGCTGTAAGAAAAAGACCAGGAATGTATATCGGTTCTACATCAGAAAGAGGATTACACCATCTAGTATGGGAAGTAGTAGATAACTCTGTAGATGAAGCCTTAGCAGGTCACTGTAATAAGATAATTATAAATGTGTTAGAAGATAATATAATAGAAGTAATCGATAATGGTCGTGGAATTCCTACAGGAATCCATCCAAAACATGGAAAATCAGCATTAGAAATAGTATTAACTGTGTTACATGCAGGTGGAAAATTTGAAAACGATAACTATAAAGTATCGGGAGGACTACATGGAGTAGGAATCTCAGTAGTAAATGCATTATCTGAATGGTTAGAAGTTTATGTAAAGAGGGATGGAGAAATATTTCATCAGAGACTAGAACGTGGAAAACCAATGTTCGATGTTAAAGTAGTGGGGAAAACAAAGGAAACAGGAACAAGAATTGTATTTAAAGCAGATGATGAAATATTTGAAACTTTAATTTATAGTTTTGAAACACTAAAAAATAGGTTAAAGGAATTAGCTTATTTAAATAAAGGACTAGAGATAGTACTTACAGACTCTAGAAAAGAAGAAAAAGTAGAAGAAATATTAAAATTTGATGGTGGAATACTAGACTTTTTAGGAGAGTTAGAAGAGGGGAATCCAAAATTAATAAAAGAACCTATATATATGAATGGTGAAGCTGAAGGTGTAATAGTAGAAATAGCTATGACCTATACAACAAAGCAACGGGAGACAATATACTCTTTTGTTAATAATATAAATACTCATGAGGGTGGAACTCATGTAAGTGGATTTAGAACGGCTCTTACTCGTGTAGTAAATGATGTGGCTAAATCTATGAATATTATAAAAGATAAGGATGGAAATTTCCAAGGTAGTGATATCAGAGAAGGAATGACAGCAATATTATCACTAAAAGTTCCAGATCCACAATTTGAAGGGCAAACAAAAACAAAATTAGGAAGTTCTGAAGTTACAAGTATAGTATCAGGAGTAGTAGGAAAATATCTAAAGATGCATTTAGAAGATACTCCAGGAGATGCAAGAAATGTAATTGAGAAAATATTGATGTCAAAAAAAGCAAGAGAAGCAGCGAAAAAAGCAAGGGAATTAGTAATGAGAAAATCAGCATTAGAAGTAGGGTCACTTCCTGGAAAATTAGCAGATTGTTCATCTAAAAAACCAGAGGAATCAGAAGTCTACATAGTAGAGGGAGATTCGGCAGGTGGATCAGCTAAACAAGGTAGAGATAGACATACACAAGCAATATTACCACTGAGAGGAAAGATTCTTAATGTGGAAAAAGCTGGTTTACATAGAGCATTAGAGAATACAGAAGTAAGAGCTATGATCACAGCATTTGGTGCAGGAATGAATCAAGAAATGGATCTTTCAAAACTAAGATACCATAAAATCATTATAATGACAGATGCCGATGTAGATGGCGCTCATATTAGAACCTTAATTTTAACATTTTTATTTAGATATATGAATGATTTAATAACTAATGGAAATATATATATTGCTCAACCGCCGTTATTTAAAATAACAGCAGGTAGATCTGTTCAATATTCATATACAGATAAGCAAATGAGAGATGCTACTGATTTACTTAATATGGAAAACAGAAGATTTACCCTTCAAAGATATAAGGGATTAGGAGAGATGAACCCAGAACAACTATGGGAAACTACAATGGATCCAGACACTAGAACACTTCTAAGAGTAAGTATAGATGACGCTGTAGAAGCAGATAAATTATTTGATAAACTAATGGGTGACAAAGTAGAACCAAGGAAAAAGTTTATCGAAGAAGGGGCCGAATTCGTAAAGAACTTGGATATATAGGGAGGATTAAATGTCAAATGTAATAAATAGATACTTAGAACAAGAGATGAAAGAGTCTTACTTAGATTACTCTATGAGTGTAATCGTAAGTAGAGCACTACCAGATGTAAAAGATGGGTTAAAGCCCGTTCATAGAAGAATACTATTTGCCATGCATGAAGTAGGAATGACAAGTGATAAACCTCATAAAAAATCTGCAAGAATAGTAGGAGAAGTGCTTGGTAAGTATCATCCACATGGAGATAGTGCAGTATATAGTACAATGGTAAGAATGGCACAAGATTTTAACTATAGATATGAACTAATCGACGGTCATGGAAACTTCGGATCTATAGATGGAGATAGTGCAGCAGCAATGAGATATACAGAAGCTAGAATGTCGAAAATAGCTAAAGAACTTTTAGTAGATATTGATAAAAACACTATAGATTATAGAAAAAACTTTGATGATTCATTAGAAGAACCAATTGTACTACCAGCAAAACTTCCTAATTTACTTCTAAATGGAGCAACGGGAATAGCAGTAGGAATGGCTACCAATATACCACCTCATAATTTAGGTGAACTAGTAGATGGAATATTAGCTGTAATCAATAACAGAATGGAAATCAAATCAAAGAAAGATCAACTTAAAGAAAAGATGGAGAAGATCAAAGAAATCGTAGAAAACTCTTCAGAGAAATTAAGTTCAGAAGCAGCATATGAAAGATTAGAAAAAATAATTTCTAAGACAGATTTTGAAGATGAATTTAAAGTACTAGACAATATAGAGAAGATAAAACTAAGAGTAGAAAGAGCATTAACTCAAAACGAAGCAGAAAATTTAAAAGCAAAAAAAGAAAGTGAAGAATTTGAAGGTCTGACTTTTGAAGAGGTTAAGCTACCTATATTAGAAGAGATAAAGGAAGTAGCAACTTCTACTTTTGAAGTAGTAAAAAGAATAACTTCACTAGA
>JAGLEA010000072.1 GCA_023145315.1 Psychrilyobacter sp. | reverse complement strand
TTTGGAATTATAGGAACAGGCAGAATAGCACAGCAATTTTTAGATGAAGCAGTAAATAATGAAAATATAGAGGTTGTAGGAATTTCTGCTAGAAATTTTGAGAAAACCAAGGAGATAGCAAAAAAGTATAGTATCAAAAGATCCTATGAAACTTCTACAGAGATGTTAGCTAATTCAGATATAGATGCTGTCTATATCGCCACTATGCATCCTACTCACTATCCATATACTATGAAATCATTAGAAGCTGGTAAACATGTATTGTGTGAAAAACCAGCAGTGTTAAAAGTTAGTGAATTAGAAAAGGTTATAAAGTTAGCTAAAGAAAAGAGAGTATTATTTATGGAAGCTATGATAGTAGGGTTTAATCCCATCTATCAGAAGATAAAAAAAATAATAGATGATGGAGAATTAGGTAGTATTGTCCATATAGAATCTAGTTTTGGAAGTAGAAGTACAAAAATCCACAAACACAACCCAAAACAAGCAGGTGGAGCACTCTATGATATAGGAATCTACAACATTTTTTTACTTGTGGATCTATTAGGAGAGCCTACCCATATGAATCTATCTATGAGGGCTAATAAATGGGGAGTAGAAGGGAGTGTAACTGGATTATTTGAATATGAAGGTGGAATAACAGGAAGTTTTTACGCTACTATGGATTCTATATCTGGAAATAGTGCTAAGATCATAGGAACTAATGGGATGGTAGAGATCCCTGAGTGGTCAGTGGCAAAAGAATTCACACTAAAAAAACTAGGTGAAGAGGATAAAATCATAAAAATAAGTGGAGATAGATGGCTAGGGTATGAGTCAGAATCATTTGTAAAAAGTATAATAGACGGAAATTTAGAAAGTAAGATAATGTCTCATACAAAGTCTATGAATCTACACAGAACAATAGATAGAATAAAACAAAAATTAGGATTAAAATATGAAGAGTTAGAAATAGAAATAAGATAGATCTCTCCTTTAATGGTTCCCTTTGATAGAGGTAACAATAATTTAGTAAGAATAAAAAGATAAATAGTTTCGGAGGTTAGGATGAGTTTAAAGAGATTAGGATGGAAAGAAAAAGATAGAGAAAATATAGGTAGAATATCAGCTGTATATAGAGATCAATATAAAGTAAATACAGGAAAAGATGAGTTTTTAACAACAATTACTGGGAAAATGAGATTTAATAGTATATTTCCAGCAGTAGGAGATTGGGTAGGTTTAGAAGAAAACAGAATTATAAATATACTTCCTAGGAAGACAAAAATATCACGAAAAGTTGCAGGTGGAGAAGTGATAGAACAAGTAATCGCTTCTAATATTGATCATGTATTTATTGTATCATCTTTTAATGATGATTTTAATATATCACGATTAGAGAGATATCTAACTGTGGTATATGAGAGTGGGGCTAATCCAGTATTTATCCTTACAAAAAAAGATATTGGAGAAGATATAGAGGATAAGTTGTCTAGTCTTTCTGATATTGCTTTTGGAGTTCCTGTACATGGAATAAGTTCATTTGATGATGAAGAGATAGAAGAGCTAAAGCAATATTTCGTAGGAGATAAAACAGTAACACTAGTAGGATCATCAGGAGTAGGAAAATCTACTATAATAAACAGATTATTAGGTAAAGAAATTATGAAAACATCTGGAATTCGTGAAGATGATGC
>JAGLEA010000071.1 GCA_023145315.1 Psychrilyobacter sp. | reverse complement strand
AGATAGCTATGATATTTCAAGATCCGATGACATCGTTAAACCCTGTATATACAGTGGGAAATCAAATTATAGAAGCTATAAGAAAACATCAAAATGTAACTAAAAAAGAAGCACGTAAAAAAGCGATAAATATGTTAGAAATAGTTGGGATACCAGATCCAGAAAAAAGAATTGATGCTTATCCTCATGAATTTTCAGGTGGAATGAGGCAACGGGTAATGATTGCTATAGCACTTTCATGTGAGCCAGATTTACTTATTGCAGATGAACCAACAACAGCACTAGATGTAACTATTCAAGCTCAAATATTAGACTTAATGAAAGATTTGAAGGTGAAAACAGGAACTTCGATTATATTGATAACTCATGATTTAGGAGTGGTAGCAGATGTATGTTCTAGAGTTCTGGTAATGTATGGAGGGTTAATTATGGAAGAGGGAAAAGTAGAGGATATATTCTATAACCCACAACATCCATATACAGTAGGACTATTAAAATCTATCCCTAAAATAGAAAATAAAGAAAGGTTGATTCCCATTGATGGAACACCACCAGATCTATTACATCCACCAAAGGGGTGTCCATTTGCAGCAAGATGTGAGCATGCTATGAATATTTGTATGGAAGAAAGACCAGATTTCTTTGAGTGTGGAGAGGGACATAGATCATTGTGTTGGTTAAAACATCCAGATTCTCCTAAAGTAAAGTTAGATGGAGGTGTAAGATAGATGGCAGCAGAAAATTTATTAGAAATTAAAAATCTTCAAAAATACTTTTCAAAAAATACCGGTTTTTTTAAAAAGAAGATGCAGCATCTAAAAGCTGTAGATGATATAAGTTTTACAATTAAAAAAGGTGAAACTTTTGGTTTAGTAGGAGAATCAGGGTGTGGGAAATCTACAACTGGTAGAACTATAATAAGGTTATATGATGTTACAGGTGGTGAAATAATTTATGATGGTAAGGATATTAGTACTCTTACTGAGAAAGAATTAACACCATATAGAAGGAAGATCCAAATGATATTTCAAGATCCATATGCATCATTAAATACTAGGATGACAGTAGGAGATATCATAGGTGAACCTCTAGATATTCATAATTTAGCAAAAGGGGAAGCTAGACAAAAAAGAATATATGAGCTTCTACACACAGTAGGACTGAGTAAGGAACACGCTAGTAGGTATCCTCATGAATTTTCAGGTGGGCAACGGCAAAGAATAGGTATAGCACGTGCATTAGCAGTTGAGCCAGAATTTATTATTTGTGATGAACCGATATCAGCATTAGATGTATCTATTCAAGCTCAAGTTGTAAATATGCTAGATGACCTACAAAAAGAATTAGGATTGACTTATTTATTTATAGCTCATGATCTATCTATGGTAAAACATATTTCAGATAGAATAGGGGTATTATATCTAGGAAAGATGATGGAAGTAGCAGAATCAGACGCACTATATGATCACCCCATACATCCATATACAAAAGCATTATTATCATCAATTCCAATACCTGATCCAGAGCTAAATGCAAAGGTAGATAGAGAGATATTAGAAGGGGATGTACCAAGTCCATTAAATCCACCTAGTGGTTGTAGGTTTAGAACTAGATGTAAATATGCAGAAGGAATTTGTGCAGAGAAAGAACCAGTATTAGAAGAGATAGTAGAAGGAAGATTTGTAGCATGTCATTTTGCCAAAGAATTTAACGAAGGGACAAAATAATAATAAGAGTTATTTTATTATAGTAATAAATATTTTAATAGGAGGAAAAGTATGAAAAAAGTATTTTATGTTTTAACACTACTAATGGCAGTATTATTGACTGCATGTGGTGGAAGTAAAGAAGAAACAAAAACAGTAGCAGACACAGAGTCAGTGAAACAAGAGTTAATATTTAACTTAGGAGCAGATCCAAAATCAATAGATCCACAATTAAATGCAGCAACTGATGGTGGAATCATAGTAAATAATACTTTTGAAGGATTGATGAGAACTGATAAAGCAGGAAAAGCAGAATTTGCAGGTGCTACATCTGTAGACGTATCTGATGATAAATTAGTTTATACTTTTCATTTAAGAGAAGATGCTAAGTGGTCAGATGGTAATCCAGTAACAGCAGCGGATTATAAATATGCATGGTTAAGAGCCTTAGATCCGGCAGTAGCATCTGAGTATTCATTCCAACTTTACTATATTAAAGGTGGACAAGAGTATTTCGAAGGAAAAGGGAAAAGAGAAGATGTTGGACTAGAAGCTATTGATGACCTTACTTTCAAAGTAACTTTAAATGCACCTGTAGCATATTTTTTAGACTTAGTAACTTTCTATACATTTATGCCTGTTAGACAAGACGCAGTAGAAAAAAAGCCTGAAGGATGGGCAAAAGATACAACTATGACAATATCAAATGGTCCATTCGTAGTATCTGAATATAAGATGAACGATAAGATCATCCTAACTCCAAATGAAAACTACTGGAATAAAGATAGTGTGAAATTAAAGAAGATTACTCTAACTATGATTGTAGATGCAGGAACTGCTATGACAGCATATGATAGTAATGAAGTAGATGTATTAACTACTGTACCTACTCAAGAAATCCCTACTAGACAAGCTGAGGATCCTACATTTAGTATTGAGCCTTATTTAGGAGTATACTATTATATCTTCAATGTAAATGCAGCTCCTACAGATGATATTAATGTAAGAAAAGCACTTACTTTAGCAATAGATAGAGAGCAAATTGTTACAGATGTAGCAAAAGCTGGACAAGAGCCTGCAACAGGATTTGTTCCTACAGGATTAGTAGATTCAAAAGGAAATGATTTTAGAGCAACTGCTGGAGATTATGGAATTTCTACAACTGCTGATATTGAAAAAGCAAAAGAATATTTAGCAAAAGCTGGATATCCAAATGGAAAAGGTATGCCTAAGATGACTTTACTTTATAATACAAGTGAAGGACATAAAGCAATAGCTGAAGCAATTCAAGAGATGTGGAAAAAGAACTTAAATGTAGATGTTGAATTAGTAAATCAAGAATGGGCAGTATTCCAAGATACAAGACATGTTGGAAACTTCCAAATAGCTAGAGGAGGATGGATAGGAGATTACAACGACCCTATGACATTCTTAGATCTATGGACATCATATTCTGGAAACAATGATGCACAATGGCAAAAGAGTCCAAAAACAATGGCAGCAAATAAAGAATTTGATAAATTAGTTGAAGATTCTAAAATGGCTCAAGGAGAAGCAAGAGATAAGGATCTTTATGGAGCAGAAAAGTTAATGATGGATCTAAACATTGTTATGCCTATATACTATTATACAGGAACAGTAATGGTAAAAGAAAAAGTTACTAACTGGGAAAGAGATATCTTAGGTACTTGGTTCTTTGGAAATATCGAAATCGTAGAATAATCAAAATAAGATTAGATAGAAAAAAGGATAAAAAAATAGCCACTTAAAATTTTAATAATTTTAGGTGGCTATTTTAGTTAACCAATAAATATAGATTCTTTCTCAGTTCTTGCTGTGAGATATGCTACGATGGTAAGGCTGATAGTTGGAATTAACCATATGAAGCCAGAACTTGCTAAAGGTATAAAATTAAATATTTCTTTAAATAGATCTATATGGAAAATTTCTGCTCCTAAATCAATTAAACTACAGAAAAAAGCAACTCCAATACTAACTCTAAATATGAGTTTATTTTCTACTTGGAAAAAATTAAGAATAATAAGAATTATTGTCATTGGATATAAAATCATAAGGATAGGTACTGCAAGTTGAATAATCATATCAACCCCTTGGATAGCCATAACACCAGAAAATATACAAGTTACAGTTACTATTTGCTTATATGAAAACTTAGTTACTTTTGAAAAGTGCTCTCCTACAATCATGACTAAAGCTGATGATGTAGTAAGACATGCAGCAGAGATAGCTAAACCAAGAACTGAATTCCCCATATTTCCTAATATAGATGTAGCAAGGAACATAGTTAGTTGTGTTTTACCAAGACCAGCAGAAAGCGAACTAGCTGTAGCTCCTAAATAGAGCAATCCACCATAGACAAGTGCTAAACCTAATCCAGCTACTATAGCGGCTTTAAATACTAAGTTTTTTCTCTCGTTAGCATTATTATACCCACTTGCTTTTAAAGCACTAAGAACAACAGAACCAATAAGGATAGAGCCTAATGCATCCATAGTTTGGTATCCCTCTAAAAATCCCGTTCCAAAAGCTCCTTTATCTAGAGATGTAGCAATAGGTAATCCCATAGGTGAGATAATTCCTTTTATAATGATAACACCTAACATAAGTAGGATGATAGGTGTTAAAATTTTACCTATATTTTCTATTATTTTTGATGGATTAAGAACCATAAGTAGTGTTAAAGAAAAATAGATTATAGATGAAATAATGGGACTAATATGTCCAAAATTAGGTTGTACTCCCATCTCAAAAGTTGTGGCACCAGTTCTAGGAATTGCTAGTAATGGACCCAGTGCAAGGACAAGAATGCTTGTATATATTAAACTAAATTTAGTAGAAACTTTATCACCAAATTTTTCTAAACTTCCAACTTTATTAAAAGCAATAACTCCTAACATTGGTAATCCGATACCCGTTATAAAAAATCCAAGAACAGATAGTCCCCATTCAGTACCAACTTTAGCTCCTAATGCTGGTGGAAAAATTAGGTTTCCAGCTCCAAAAAACATAGCAAATAACGCCATCCCCAATATAATATACTCTTTTTTATTTTTCATAATCCCCCCAAACTAAATATATAATTCACTAACAATATAAGTGAATTATAGCACAAACTTTTTTTATGTCAAGAAATTATGCAAAAAATATCAAAATGTATTGATTTTTAAGGACTTATTTAGTCATAATTATAAAAGTGGAGATAATCATTATAATTATCTCCACTCATATAGAATATTAATTTTTACATTCCTTGACTAGCAGCCATAAGAAATGGAACGATTTGTTTTTTTCTAGAAACAACTCCATCAAGCCATGCAGTTTTATCTTCTAATTTAATATTAAATCCTTTTTCAACTAATTTATCAGCAGATCCTAAAGCTAATATTTTTGAACCATTATTAACTATGTCAGTCATAACAAGTAGGAAAAGGTCATATTCATTTTCTTCTATCATATTATTCATAGCATTCTCTAGAGAACCTCTAGTAGATAATAGTCCATCTATATCTACAGTGTTAACCTGTGCAACTGCAGTTTTATAATCACCCATAACAAATTCTTTCATATCCATAGTGATTATTTCAGCAGGTGTCTTATCTCCTAGTGAAGTACCAGCTATTAACATTTCCATTCCATATTTTTCTATATCTAATCCTGAAATCTTAGATAACTCTTTTGCAGCTACAATATCACGTGGTGTACATGTAGGAGATTTAAAAATAAGAGTATCTGATAAGATAGCACTCAACATAAGAGAAGCTATCTCTTTATTTGGAAGAAGATTATTTTCTAAATAGATCTCATATACTAGTGTAGAAGTACATCCTACTGGTGCAGCTTTGATCATAAGAGGTTCGGTAGTTTCAAAATTACCAAATTTATGATGATCTACAATTTCTAATATTTTAGCAGTTTCAATTCCATCTACAGATTGAGATTTTTCATTATGATCAACTAAAATAACTTCATTTCTACCAAAATTCATAACATGTTTTGATCTGATAGTAGAAAAAACCGTTCCATCTGTATTTATAATTGGAAAATTAGTTTGAGAAGAATCTTTCATAATATCTTCAATATCTTCTAAATATTCATCAGTTTTAAAGTGAAAATAATTTTTTGGCTCTAAGATAGACTTTACAGGTACTGATTGTGAAATCATCTTAAATGTTTTGAAAACACCCATATTAACTCTGACAACAGGAATGTTTACATTATATTCTGGTATAACATCATCTTTAGAAACACAAAGGAAAATAATTTTTGCTCCAGCTTCAACGGCTTCATTAATATGTTGTGTAAACAAAGTAGTAAGAACGACATCACCTTTTTTAATTCTAGCAAGTTCCGAAACACCTCTCAACCTTCCATTGATAACTCCAGTAGGATATTCCCCACAAAGAACAGTAGAAGAATCCTTTAGAGTATCCCAAAGGTTTTCAAATGTAGTTTCATAATCTTTAAAAATATCTCTAGTACTCATATCAAAATATGTATTAGCTAACTCAGAAATATGAATCATTCCTTCTAATTTATGATCTTTATTAACTACTGGTAAACTAGAATAATTCTCATAAGTCATTATATTTAGAGCTGTTTGGATAGAATCTGTTTCATGGATAACTTCTTTTTCAACATTTGTTAAATCTTTAACTTGTGGTTTTATTGTAGTAAGTAGTGATGGTTTTTCTATATTAAAATAATTTAGAATAAATTCTGTTTCTTTATTTAGTTCTCCTAATCTAACTGGAATTGTATTTGAACCTAATCTATTTTTTAAATTTGAATATGCTATAGCTGAGCAAATAGAGTCTGTATCAGGATTTTTGTGACCAAAAACTAAAACTTTATCTTTCATTGTTGCCTCCTAGGGTGTAATTAATATTTTTCTACTAGATAGAATACCATTTAAGACATAAAAATGCAAGAAAAGTAGAGAATAGAGAACAGATATACTCTTTTTTTGTGGTATAATTATGGAAAATAATAATAAATTAAAAAGAGGTGCTAATCTATTATGAGTAAAAAAATAAAAAAAATAATACAAGAAAAAATAGAAAAAATAGAAAAATATAACAACTTCTATTATGAAAAAAATGAAAGTCTAGTATCAGATGTAGAGTATGATAAATTGATGAAAGAGTTGGAAAAAATAGAAGAAGAAAATCCGGAACTTAGATTAAAGAACTCACCAACACAAGTAGTAGGAGGAGTAAGTTCAACTAAATTTACTAAAGTTACACATAAAAAACCAATGCTGAGTCTAGCTAATACTTATAATTTAGGAGATCTAGAAGATTTTGATAAAAGGGTAAAAAAAGTTCTAGATACAACGACAAGTGTAGATTATGTATTAGAGTTAAAATTAGATGGTGTATCTATTAGTTTACTTTATGAAGATGGAAATTTAATTCAAGCTGTCACTCGTGGAGATGGGAAAGTCGGTGAAAATGTTACAGAAAATATACTACAAATAAAATCTATACCTAAAAAACTAAAAGAAAAAGTTAGTTTAGAAGTTCGTGGTGAGATAGTATTACCAATTAGTGAGTTTCAAAAATTAAATAAAAAAAGGCTAGAAAATAGTGAGGAAGTATTTGCAAACCCAAGAAATGCAGCAAGTGGAACTCTTAGGCAAAAAAAGTCAAAAATAGTAGGAGAAAGAAATCTAGATGCCTATATATATTACCTTGTAGATAGTGAAAACTTAGGTTTTGAAACTCATATAAGTAGCATAAAATATTTAGAAAAACTAGGATTCAAAACAACAAAAGTTTATGATTTCTGTGAAACAGTTGAAAATTTAGGAGCTCGTATAGAGTATTGGGGCAAGGAAAGAGAAAATCTAGACTATGAAACAGATGGATTAGTGATAAAAGTTAATAATCTTAGTTTATACGACGAATTAGGGACCACTACTAAGGCTCCTCGTTGGGCTATCTCTTACAAATTTCCTGCGAAACAAGTGACTACAAAATTATTAGGTATAACTTGGCAAGTAGGGAGAACAGGGAAAGTAACTCCTGTAGCAGAATTGAAAAAAGTAGAAGTTTCTGGAAGTATGGTAGGACGAGCTAGTTTACATAACTTTGATGAGGTAGTTCGAAAAGATATAAAAGTTGGAGATACTGTGTTTATAGAAAAAGCTGCTGAAATAATTCCACAAATTGTAAAACCTGTAAAGGAACTTCGTGATGGTAGTGAAGAGGAGATAATCCCTCCTACAAATTGTCCAGTATGTGATTCAGTTTTAGAAAAGGAAGACGGATTAGTAAATCTAAAGTGTATGAATCCTCATTGTAGAGCAAAAATTCAAGGGAGGTTAGAATACTTTATCTCTCGTGATGCCATGAATATTACAGGTGGAGCAAAGATAGTTGAAAAATTTGTAGATCTAGGATATCTGGTAGAGATAAGTGATTTCTATGAACTAAAAGATAAAAAAGCTGAACTAGAGAAATTAGATAATTTTGGAATCAAGAGTATAGAAAAGTTATTATTATCTATTGAAAATTCTAAAAAATTAGATTATTCAAAAACATTATATGCTTTAGGAGTTCCATTTGTAGGTAAGTTTTTGGGTAATTTGCTATCTAAAGAGAGTAAAAATATAGAAACACTAGAAAAATATAGTGTAGAAGAATTATTATCTATAGATGGTGTAGGTGAAAAAGTAGCTAACTCTGTATATGATTATTTTAGAGATAAAAAAAATATGACTATACTAGAAAAACTAAAAAAAGTAGGAATCAACTATAAATTAGAAGAAGTAGATGAAAGTTCACATTTAGAAGAATTTAGAGGGAAAACATTTTTAGCTACAGGTAAATTAGTTCACTTTAAACGACAAGAGATAAAAGATTTAGTGGAAAAATTAGGTGGGAAAAACTTAGCTGGAGTGAATAAAAAATTAGATTATCTAATAGTAGGAGAGAAAGCAGGAAGTAAATTAGAAAAAGCTAAAGAATTAGGAACTGTGAAGATATTAAGTGAAGAGGAGTTCTTAGAGTTGACTAGATAAAAGCTAATACAAAAAAAGGATGAGTTTACTCATCCTTTTTTTGTATTGTACCAAGATCAAATATAATAGGCTTTAATTCCTTCTCTCTCTTTTCTGTTGTAAGGATAAATAGTGTATCCCCACAATTAATTTTAGTTTTACCATTTGGGATAATCTCATAATTTCCACGTTGAATCTTTATTAGGAGGGCATCAAATGGCCACTTAATACCTTTGACGTTTGTCCCATCAAGCCACGATCCTCCTACTACAGGAGTTGAAAAAATAACAGTTTTACTAGATAATTCGTCTTTGTTATTATTTTTATCCTTTTCTAAATTATCATATAAAATACTAGTGATACCCTTTACTCCTAAAAGCTCTGTGACAATATATGAAACTACTGTAACTAAAACTAAACCAGGTAAATAATCAAAGGATCCTGTCATCTCTAGCAATAAAATACTACCTGTGAGGGGAGTTCTCATAACGGCTGTGAAAAAAGAAGCCATCCCTAAGACCATAAAATATTGATGTAAATCTTCTCCATTTACTAGAATTTTTTCTAATCCTAATCCGAATAAATTACCTGCTAATGCTCCTAAAACTAAACTAGGGAGAAATAATCCTCCAGGAAATCCAGGAGCGTTACTAAGTATGGTAAATAAAAGTTTACCTATAAGTAGAAAAAGGATTACTTTAAAACTAAATATCTCACTGCCTGTTTTTAAAATTAAATTATAACCTACCCCTTGAATATCTAAGATATAGATACCTACTAGTATCGAAATTGAAAAAACAACTAGTGATTTAGCTAAAGGAGAAAATTTTAAATTTCTATAAAAACTTTGAAATCGTAGGAGTGAAGTTGTAAAAATCAGACCTAAAATCCCCATAAGGATAGCAAAAACAAAAATAGATGTTAAGCTTTCAAGAAGATTTAAACTATGTGGAATAACACCAGTAAAATTAAATAATCTATCTTCTCCTAAAAGTAATCTTGTAACGATACTAGCAGATACACTAGCAAGGGAAACGCATATTAAAAGAATTGGTGTAAAATATTTATGGATTTCCTCAATAGTAAAGATGATACCAGAAAGCGGTGAATTAAAAGCTGCTGAAAGACCAGCACTAACTCCACTACTAATAAGAAATTTTTCATTAATACTCTTAGTTTTAAAGATCTTTCTAACTCCATAAGCAACTTGTGATCCTAGCTGGATAGATGGGCCACCTCGACCTAAAGAAAGTCCACTACCAACACTAAGTAATCCTCCTACAAATTTAAAAAATAATTCTTTAATCCAATTGTATTCAAATTGCATCAATAATAATCCTTTAATTTGAGGAATTCCACTCCCTTTTATCATGGGGTTCTTTTTTATAATCCAGTTAAGTAATATAGCAACTAAGATGAAGACAATCGCTGTAATTATAAATAAACCGATATTTCCATTTGCAATTTTTGAGAATGTATCAATTCTAAGGGTTGTAATAAAACCTAAAGAAATACGATATCCAACAACAACAAAACCAGTAAAAATTCCAATGATGACACTTAAAAAAGAGAGTTTTATATTTTTATTTTTTGTTAATAAATTCAAGGTATCAAAGCTCACAGTATCCTCCTGTATTAAAATAGACAAATATTATAATTAGTATACCATTAAAGTAGAAAAACCACTTGATTTAATTGACGATTTCTCCTTTTTTGTGCTATTATTATAGTGATAGAATGTAATGATATCAAAACTAGAAAGTTTTGGTAATTTTAAATATAAGGTAGGTAGTGAATAATGATTGGTAATTTTGTAAAAAAGATTTTTGGTACGAAAAACGATAGAGAGATAAAGAGAATCTTAGCTATTGTAGATGAGATTAATAAGTTAGAACCAGAGGTGAAACTTTTAGGGAATGAAGACTTAAAAGCGAAAACTTTAGAATTTAGAGAAAGACTAGAAAAAGGAGAAACTCTAGATGATATATTACCAGAAGCTTTTGCAGTTGTAAGAGAGGGATCTATTAGAGTATTAGAAATGAGACACTATGATGTCCAAATGATTGGTGGAGTAGTGTTACATGAGGGGAATATTACAGAGATGAAAACTGGTGAGGGTAAAACACTAGTAGCAACTCTAGCTGTATATTTAAATGCACTTAGTGAAAAGGGAGTTCATCTAGTAACTGTAAATGATTATTTAGCAGTTCGTGATAGAGAATTAATGGGTAGATTATATAGCTTTTTAGGGTTGACTTCAGATGTTTTATATAATAATATGCCAATTGATAAAAGAGGAGAAGCTTATAAAGCTGATATTACATATGGTACTAATAGTGAATTTGGTTTTGATTATTTGAGAGATAATATGGTATCAAAAATAGAAAATAGAGTTCAAAGAAAACTTAATTTTTGTATCGTAGATGAGGTAGACTCGATATTAATAGA
>JAGLEA010000070.1 GCA_023145315.1 Psychrilyobacter sp. | reverse complement strand
GATGCTCCTAATTATGAGGAAGTATTGGCTAAATATAAAATTCAATGTGCTGAAGAAAAAATAAAAGTTATAGATGCAGGTGGATTATTTATCTTAGGAACAGAGAGACATGAATCTAGAAGAATAGATAATCAATTAAGAGGAAGATCAGGTAGACAAGGAGATCCAGGTGCTACAGAGTTTTATCTATCTTTAGAAGATGAACTTATGAGATTATTTGGTTCTGAAAGAGTAGCTAGTGTAATGGATAGATTAGGACTACCAGAGGGAGAGCCTATCGTACATAGCATGATTAGTAAAGCTATTGCAAATGCACAAAAGAAAGTAGAATCAAGAAACTTTGGAATCAGAAAAAACCTATTAGAATTTGATGATGTAAATAATATGCAAAGAGGAGCGATCTATGACAGTAGAAATGCTGCCTTAGAAAAGGAAGACCTAAGCGAGACTATATTTAGAATGTTACAAGATACAGTGGAATCAGAAGTTATAGAAAAGTTTGTGGGAGAATTTAAAGAAGATTGGGATATGGAAGGACTCGTTGAAAGAATTCAAGAGTTATTCGATTACATGATCGAAGATTTAGAAGAATATAAATCAAAAACTATTGAAGAGTATTCAGGATTATTAGTTGAAAAGATCAAGAAAAAATATGATGAAAGAGAAGTAGAATTTGGAACTGATCTCATGAGAAGATTAGAGAAATATATTTTATTTGAAATAGTAGACTCAAGATGGAGAGAACATCTTAAAACTTTAGATGCTCTTAGAGAGGGAATATACCTAAGATCATATGGACAAAAAGATCCACTAGTAGAATACAAATTAATATCTGGTGATCTATATGCTAAGATGTTAAAAACTATTAAAGAAGAAACTATTTCTTACTTATTTAAAGTTCAAATAAGAGTTCCAGAAGAAAGAGAAATGGAGATAAAAGAAGCACAAAATAAAAATTTGAAATATCAGGCTAGTGATGAAACAGGGGAAGTTACAGAGACTACTAGAGAATCTAGAGTTTCAGAAAAAGTAGGAAGAAACGATCTTTGTCCTTGTGGTTCTGGAAAGAAATATAAAAAATGTTGTGGAAGGGTGTAGACTATGAAAAGAATGAATAAGATATTATTGGTAATTATGGTAGTTTTTTTAGGAGCATGTTCATCATTAAAAGTAGATCAAAAAAAATATGATGTAACTACAGAAACAATAAAAGAACCTTACAAAGTAATGAATGAAATATTAGTAAAAGAATCAATCTTAGGAGATTGGTATAACAATGAAGAGCCAACTCATTATTTGACAACAAGACAAATAATAAAGAAAGGTGGTAAAGATTTAGCTTTCTTAGATGAACTAAAAACAAAGGAAGATATAAATGCAGAAGACTTAGAAAACTTTAACAAGATGACTGTAAAATATCTTAATAAACTAGAGAGAAAGTATAAGTTAAAAGATGAAAATATAAAAAATACTAAGGGAATGACAAGTGCTTTAGTAATAGGATATAATACAACTTATGCTACTTTAGCAAAACATATAATGACAGATGTGGCTACAGAAAAAGAAAGAAATGAAATTTTTGAGTTAAATAAAAAATTAGAAGATGAGATGACAGATGGAGATAGAAAAACATTAAGAAAACTACTTAATAAATGGATGAAAAGAGATGAATTCTTTGATGGTGAATCTATGTTTGGATCTGAAATATCAGAAAACACAATTAAATTAGATGAGTTATCAAAAAAAGGTAGTTTAACAAGTTTGGAGAAAAACAATCTAAATGCTAAATCATTAGAGATAGCTTTTCCAGAATTAATTTCATCACTAGATAGATGGGGTAAATAAAAATTATGGATAAAAAGTTATGTCCAATATGTGGACAAAAAAATAATTGTGCAGTAGAAGATGGTAAAGATCCAAAAAAGTGCTGGTGCACGGCAAGTAAGATGACAGATGAAACTATGAAAAAATTACAAAAGGCAAAAAAAGAAAATACAGGTGGATGTTTTTGTAGATCATGTGTAGAAAAGTACAGTGTATAAATAGAACGATAAAAATAAATAAAGATAAAAAGCCGTTTAAAATTGACGGCTTTTCATTTGTAAGATGAATGGTATATATGATAAAGCATATATAAGATGAATATAATGAATTGTATTTTATTGGAAACATGTAGTATTATATAATAAGTAAGAGAATTTGGAAAGAAGAAGAGTTTGATGTCTAAAATATTAAACCTGTAGGTTGATTTAGTGTAATTAAGTTAAGGAAAGGTGATAAAAATGAAAAAAAGTATAAAAGCAGATATGACACTACTAGTGGTATCAGTAGTTTGGGGATCAGGATTTGTAGCAACAAAAATTTTATTAGATGCAGGAATATCACCATTTTATATGATGGGTTTAAGGTTTTTAATAGCAGGGGTATCATTAGGTATAATTTTTAGAAAAAAAATAATGTTGGTGAAAAAAAGTGATTTATTAGGAGGATTAATAGTTGGAACTTTACTGTATTTAGCGTTTGGTGCTCAGACAGTGGGATTAGTCAATACAACCCCTTCTAAAAATGCTTTTTTAACAGGTGTAAATGTAGTGATAGTACCTTTTTTATACTGGATAGTTACGAAAAAAAAACCAGATAAATATGCTTTTATAGCAGTAGTTATATGTTTTATAGGAACAGCATTTTTATCTAGTGGTGGGGATATGACATTTGGAATAGGGGAATTTTTATCACTCCTATGTGCATTCTTATTTGCTGGTCATATAGTAGCAAATGGTCACTATGTAGATAAAACTGGACCATTTATATTGACTTTTTTACAGATGATAGTAGCTTCTATACTTTCATTTACTACAGCATTTAGCGTGGAGACATTTCCAGCAACTATATCTACTTCTACCTGGATTGCTATAGCTTATGTAGGTTTAGTTACGACTATGTTGGCTTTTTTCTTACAAACATGGGCTCAAAAACATACAACTTCTACAAAAGTAGCAATAATCTTGTCTACTGAAGCAGTATTTGGAACATTATTTTCTGTAGCTTTATTAGGAGAAATATTAACATTCCATATGATAATAGGTGGAATAGC
>JAGLEA010000007.1 GCA_023145315.1 Psychrilyobacter sp. | reverse complement strand
CTTTCTGGTAATGTTATTAAAAGGTCCCAAAATGCTACTACTGGTGGCAATGGTGCTGTTTCTTGTCTAACTAAAACATCATCACGTGTTACTACTCCTATTAGTTTTCCATTTTCTATTACAGGTAGTTTCCCTACACCTTTTTCTATCATTATTTTTAAAACTTTTTCAAATGATAAGTCTGCATCAATTGTTATTAAATCTGTGTTCATTACATCGCTTATTTTTTTCATAATTTTCACTCCTATTTAGCGTTTATTAGATTATTTTACCATAATTAAAGGTTTTTCTCAACTTTTAACCGTTCCAAATTTGACTACTTTGCACATAATTCACTATTTCCTCTGTTTTGAAAAAATTCTTTATCTCTCGATTAGCACTTTCTAGAGAGTCTGATGTATGAATTACATTTTTAGTGAAATTAATGGCATAATCACCTCTTATAGTTCCATAAGCAGAATTTTTTGGATTAGTAGCCCCTGCCATCTTATGAATAACTTCTACTACATTATCTCCTTCTAATACCATAGCTACTACAGGACTAGATGTGATAAAAGATTTTAATTCTGAATAAAATTCTTTTTCTATGTGTTCCTCATAGTGTTTATCCGCTAATTTATCTGATATTTGTAAAAATTTTAAGCCTATTATTTTTAAACCTTTTTTCTCTACTCTACCTATTATTTCTCCTACTAGGTTTCTTTGTACTCCATCGGGTTTAATCATTAAAAAAGTTTTCTCCATAATTTATTCACCTCTATATTAAATATACTATAAAATCAACTTTTTCCTATGATTATATCTATATCTTTTTTATGTTTACTAAATAACCTAGAAAAAAACATATTCATAAACTTTATTTCATCTACTTTTGTAAGAACTACTACATTATTTTCCCTCTTATAAAAACCTTGTATATCTATCATAGATTGACCTATTGCATTTCCATCTAATACCATCTCTAAGTTACTAGAAAAACCAGTAGCCATAGTATCATCAATTATATATGCCATAGCAAGTGGGTCGTTTATAACACATCCCATAGTTCTCTCCTGATCCCAGTGAAAATCAACATAAAATTCTGTAATGTCATATATAAATCTTGATAATTTAGTATCAATAAATTTCAAAAGTTGACGATGTGTAGGAGTTAGTACACATTTTCTAGTAACATCTAGCCCAACCATTGTTATTAATTTGTCGTAATTATCATAGACTATTTGTACAGCATGGGGATCTACCCAATAATTAAACTCTGCTACTTGGGAGCAGTTACCGTTACTCCTAAAAGTTCCTCCCATAGAAGTAATAGACAAAAATCTATTAAATTTAACCTTATCCTTCTCTATTGCTTTAGCTAGATTTATCATTGGACCTATTGTCAATAAGTGAGTATTTTCAGAATTTTCAAGTAAAAAATCTATTGCTCCCTCTCTTATCAGGTCATGATTTTTATTTCTTTCCACAAGTACACTACCTAAACCACTTTTTCCATGTGTTTCCTCTGCTGTCACTAGATCTCTTACTAAAGGCTTTGACTCTCCCAAATATACAGGTATATCTAGTCTATCTCCTACTTCTAAGACTTTTATCGCATTCATAGCACACTTCATAGCATCTACATTTCCACCTACTACTGTTATCCCTACTACCTCTATCTCAGGCGAATTAATCGCTAGAAGTATCGCTAATGCATCATCTATTCCTGGATCACAATCTATTATAATTCTTTTCTTTTTTACTTGCATTCCTCTTCCCTCACTTTTTATAAATTTATACCATATCAATATTATACAACATTTCCTTTCTCTATGAGATATATTTAATTTATTTTAGTATAAATAAAAACTAGTCTAAAATATAGACTAGTTCATCACTACTATTAAATAATTTTACTCTAGTTTGTGTTCACTTCAATCTCAACATCACCTTGGTATTTTCCCGGATCTAATTTTTCATAATTAGAAATCTTAACTTCAAGTTTTCTATGAATAATTTCAGTACTAGGTATTGTTATCTGAGTTTCATTTAATTCTCCACCTGTTATATTCCAACTTGCTTTTATGAATTGACTTTTATCGCCATTATATAAATCAATAGATCCTTTATTGTGGCTATATTTCACTATAGTATTCTCAGAACCAGTAATAGTTATATCACCAGATCTAGTCTGACTACCAGAAGTTGTCAAAACATCACCAAAATCTATATCAGGAACTGATAGTTCTAGAGGCTTTAGTGTAATAAGAGTTATTGTTCCCATGTTCTTCTCTACATTAT
>JAGLEA010000069.1 GCA_023145315.1 Psychrilyobacter sp. | reverse complement strand
CAAATAATGGAGGCTATATGTTTAGAAAAGATCTAAATTGCAATATCAAGCCGAACACTTAAAAAAAATGTTAACTAACTAGCTATATATTATTTGTTTTGTGATATTATTAGTAATAGTTATGGAAAACCTTTGTTAATGTGTGTTCGGTTTCATTATTTTTTCTCCAGCTCTTTTCCCAAATACTAAGATATCAGTTATGGCGTTTCCACCTAATCTATTTGTTCCATGAATACCACCAACAATCTCTCCAGCAGCATAAAGCCCTTTTATTATATTCCCTTTAATATCTAAAACTTGATTTTCACTATTTATTTTTACACCACCCATAGTATGGTGGACTGCTGGTGCAACAGTCTGAATATAGAAAGGACCTTTTATTATATTAAGAAGATCACCTCTTCTATTAAATTCTTGATCTTTCCCATTAGATACATCTAAATTATATGTGCTTAAAGTGTCTTCTAATGTAGTTAAATTTATATTCATTTTTTTACCACACTCATCTAAACTTCCTTTTACAAATAAATCAGACCTTATTAAGTTATTAACTTCTGCTTTATTGTTAGTAGTTCTATTTGCAACTGATTCTATCTCTTGAGACCACACTAGGTAGCCCATTCCACCATCTTGAGCTAGGATAGCTTTAGAAACTAGATCTCTCCTTTCTAATTCTTCTACAAATCTTTTTCCTTTTTTATTAACTAAGATAGCACCATCAAATCTAGAAGCACCCACATGAGATAATGCACCAGTTAAAGGGTTAGCGATTGGAAAGGTTTGTATATATGACATATGAATAAAATCTACACCTAATCTTTCACACATTAGATGACCGTCTCCAGTTATCCCACTTTGATTAGTAGTTTTATATCTTTCGTCTAATTCGGGATTATATTTTTTTCTCATTTCTATATTTCCAGAAAATCCTCCTGTAGAAAAAATTACTCCTTTACTACCAAAAAATTCAATATTTTTTTCATCTGATAGAGCTTTGATACCTACTACTGCTTTGTCTCTTGTTATTATATCTTTAGCTTCTACCCCTGTTCTAATATCTACCCCTAGATTTTCAGCTTTTTTTCTTAATTTAGAGATTAATTCTATAGCGTATTTCCCCTTAAAGACAACTGCCCTCGGAACAGTATGACCACCAAAATGAATAAGTTCGTTTTTTTTGAATTCGACTCCGATTTCTTCTTTCAGCCAATTATATGTATCTAAAGCATTTTCAGATAAAATTTTAAATAATTCTTTATTATTTTCCCCATCTCCTCCAAGAAGAGCGTCATTATAGTATAGTTCAGGATTGTCTTCTATTTTTTTAGATATTTGAGCATCATTTCCAGGAATGTTTATTCCACCCATTGACACTAAAGTATTTCCACCAATAGCTGCCATCTTTTCAAGAAGAACGACTTTAGCACCTAAGTTTGCAGCTGCGATAGCAGAACTGAGACCAGCTCCTCCTCCCCCAACAATAACTACATCAAAATTTTCAACAGGTTTATATTTATTTTTGCTAATTATGATTTTATTTAAATTTTCAGAGTTTTTAAATTCTTTAATCATATCTTCTTTATTTTTTCCAGAAGCAATAAGAGAATTCATAATAGCTTCCTTTATACCACGAGAGCTCATAGAACATCCTTTAACGTTAGGAACCATTATAGTATTTGTTTCTATTATTTTAGTAGGAATATGCTCAAAAGCAGGTTCTGAAATTACTGGTGTTTCATTGTGTGACAAAAATTTAATATTATTAATTTTACCTTTAGTAATAGTTACTAATACTTCAATCTCTCCTGCATATCCAATCCCAATACCTTTAAATGAACCATCTTTATATATTTTCATATTATTTAACTCCTCAAATTAAATTATTTATCAATCTCAATATAGTAGGACACTTTTAATTAATTGTAGTATAATATTTTTCATAGAGTCCTTTGTTAAAATTTTGTAACGAAGTAATTATAACACACACAGGGGCTTATGTTAAAATTTAATTATAAAATAATTAATTATAGATATGGAGGGATATAGATGTTTAAATTAGTGTCAAATTATACTCCTACAGGAGATCAACCAAGTGCAATAAAAACTCTAGTAGAAGGTCTCGATAGAGGAGATAGGGATCAAACTTTATTAGGAGTGACTGGATCTGGAAAAACTTTTACTATTGCAAATGTAATAAAGGAAACTGGTAGACCTGCTCTAATAATGGCACCTAATAAAACTCTAGCTGCACAACTATATTCAGAGTATAAAAAATTCTTTCCTGAAAATGCAGTGGAATATTTTGTCTCATACTATGATTACTATCAACCAGAAGCTTATATACCATCTACAGATACATTTATAGAAAAAGACTCATCTATAAATGAAGAGATAGATAAGATGCGACATTCGGCAACTGCGGCACTCCTAACACGAAAAGATGTGATAATAGTGGCATCTGTATCTGCAATATACGGTTTAGGATCACCTGAAACATATAAGAGGATGACTTTGGCTATAGATTCTAAGACTGGAATAGCTAGAAAAGAGGTAATGGAAAAATTGATATATCTAAGGTATGAAAGAAATGATATAGCTTTTGAAAGGGGAAAATTTCGTGTAAAAGGTGATACAATAGATATCTATCCTGTATATCAAGAAACAGGTTATAGATTGGAGTATTGGGGAGATGAACTAGAAACTATATCAGAAATAAATACCCTTACAGGGAAAAGTATAAAAAAAAATATAGACAGAATAATGATTATGCCTGCTACACATTATTTGGCAGAAGAGGATAAAATATCCACAATGACAAGTGAAATAAAAGAAGATTTAGAAAAACAAGTAGAAATTTTTAAGGGAAGAAACTTGCTATTAGAAGCTCAAAGAATAAAACAACGAACAGAGTATGATATTGAGATGATAGAGGAGATAGGGTATTGTAAGGGAATAGAGAACTACTCAAGGTATCTATCAGGGAAAAAGCAAGGAGAAAAGCCACACACTTTAATGGAATACTTTCCAAAAGATTTTATAACTTTTATAGATGAGTCTCATATAGGCTTATCTCAAATTGGTGGGATGTATAAAGGTGATAGATCGCGAAAGACAACATTAGTAGAAAATGGATTTAGACTGCCATCAGCTCTAGATAATCGACCGTTACAATTTGAGGAATTCCGTGAAGTAGGAGGACAGATGGTCTTTGTTTCTGCAACTCCTGGAGATTTTGAGTTAGAAAGTAGCTCTCAAATAGCTGAACAATTAGTGAGACCTACAGGAAT
>JAGLEA010000068.1 GCA_023145315.1 Psychrilyobacter sp. | reverse complement strand
TACTTAGATTTAGGTGTTAAAGTAAAGTATATGCATTCTGGAATAGATACTTTAGAAAGAATAGAGATAATAAGAGAGTTAAGAAAAAAGGAATTTAACGTATTAGTTGGAATAAATTTATTACGGGAAGGATTAGATATCCCAGAAGTCTCACTAGTAGCAATATTAGAAGCAGATAAGGAAGGCTTTTTACGTAGTAGGAGATCACTCATACAAACTATGGGAAGGGCAGCAAGAAATGTAGAGGGAGAAGTAATATTATATGCTGATATTATGACCAAATCTATGAAATCCGCTATATCAGAAACCGATAGAAGACGAGAAAAACAAGTTCAATATAATATAGATAACAATATAGATCCTAAATCTACAATAAATGAAATATCTGAAGACCTCTTAAATCTTGATTATGGTTTAGATATTGGGGAATTAAACGAAGAGGTAGCGATATATTCTTCTAGAAAGGATATTATAGATGATATAGGAAGGTTAAAATTAGAGATTAAAGAATTAGCTAGTGATTTGAATTTTGAAGGAGCTATTGAAAAAAGAGATGAGATGTTAAAGTTGGAAAAATTATTATTAGAACTATAATAACTAAAACTTGAGGTGTGGTATGAAAAGTGTCAAACTAGATAGATTTTTAAAAAAATATGATAGAAATTTACCAATATATGAGGAGATGATTATTGAATTAGAAAAGATTTTTAAAACTGAAATTCAATCAAAAAATTATCGACTCCAGAATATAGATTTTAGAATAAAAACAAAAGAAAGCCTCAGTAAGAAGATCCATGATAAAGGAAGAAAATATATAAGATTATCTGATATAACTGATGTTATAGGAGCCAGAGTTATTACATTTATGGAAGATCAAGTAGATTTGGCGGCTGAAAAAATTAAAAATTTTTTCGTAGTAGATGAAAAAAACACTATAGATAAGAGAAAAATATTAGATCCTAGATCTTTTGGATATCTATCTCTTCATTATGTAGTATCATTTCCAGATATAGAGAAATATAGAAAATTTAAAGGTATAAGAATAGAGATACAAATTAGAAGTTTACTTCAACATACATGGGCTACTATTGAGCATGATTTAGGATATAAGAGTAGAGTGGGAATCCCTGATGAATTAATTAGAAGTTTTTCTCGGGTAGCAAGTTTGTTAGAATTAGCAGATAAGGAGTTTGTAAATATAAAAAATGACCTTTTTAAATACGAGGAAAAAGTACACGATAGTATAAAATTAGGTGTTAATATGCCTGGAGATACACCACTAAATAATGTAACAATAAAATATTTTATGGAAAATAATAAAGTTCTAAATGATTTGTTTCAAGAAATTCTTGAGAACTTAGATATTAAACATGAAAAAAGAGATGAGCTATATACTGAAGTAATCAAGTTATTAAAACATTTTAAAATTAAAAAAATGGGACAACTAGTAACTCTTCTAACTGAAAAAAAGGATGCTATAATTTTTGTTACTAGAAAAATAATAGAAGAAATCGGTGAAAAAACAATGGAAAAAAGGGGAATATTTTACTCTTTATCCTATGTTCTGTTAGGAGAAAAATCTTATAGTGAAAAATTAGTTTTTTTAGATCTTTTTAAAATTTTGACAGATGATGAAAAAAAAATAATGGCTGAAACTATGGAAAAATATCATCTAGAATATCAAAAAAAGAGTAAACAAAAACCAAAATATTCATTCAGGAACTTACTTCTAAAAAAAAGAGGGGAAATCAATGAGAAGAATTGATTATTATAGAGAGTATTTGGGGAAATTAAATGAATTTTTAGGGGTAGATTTCAAGTTAAAAGCACATGGTAGTCAAGTAGAATTTATCTCTAAGTTTAATTCTAAGTTTATAAAAAAAACATTGGAAGAGACGGGAGAATTTTTTGAGATTATAAGTATCATATTAGAAAGTTATTATGAAGAAAATAGAAATATTTATTTTAGTGATATAGTAGAGGAATTTTCTCAGAAAGCAATAGGTCATCTGATTACTGGAAAATTAGAAGTAACTAGGGAACAAATATATTTTATGGAAGCGATAAAAAAAATATGTAACGAGACTTATGAAAGTCAAAATTCAAGTTTAAATATGCTAATTTTTAAAGATATAAAGACAATAGAAGCAGACTTGAAAAAAATAGGTATTGATTTTTTACCATCAAACTCACTAAAAAATATAGACGAAATCTTCAAAGAAAAGATGTCACTAAAGATGTTAAATGGAGAAGAAATAGTACTAATAATAGGAAACGATTTTAAAGTTTATGGTTTAGGAGTAAATGTAGAAACAACAACAACTTTTAAAGAAAGAATAATTATAAAGTTAAAGGAACAGAATAATGAGTATGTAATAAAATTTATCTCAAAGATATCACAAAATATAAAAGAATATATTGATCATACAGAATTTGAATCTGGATTAAAAATAACTGAGGATCAGATAGATAAATTAGCTAATTACTCAAATGAAAAAATGGTTTCTACTGGATTATTTAGTCAAAATTATAAAATGAAAAGAGAGACAAAACTACCATATGTATATATGGAGGTAAAAAATAAAGAATTAAAGATACATCTACAGAACTCGATAGATAATTATCTTTCTTATAACAGTGGAATGTGGAAATTAAAATCTCTTCGTGTATTTAAATTTTTAATATTAGAAAAATTTTATATGGATTCTTTTATTTATCATCTATTTAATGATAAGATAAAGAGTGAAGAAATAATTACAAATATTATTTATAATATAGATGTGTTGGTTTCTATAATAAAATCTTTTTTAGAAGACGGTAAAGGTGGAATGTTTGTAATTCTAAAAAGAACAATTACAGATGAGAAAATAGAAGATATATTTATTGATGCAAATAAAATAAGAAGCGTTTATGATAAAACAGTTTTTAAAGATGGGAAAAAAGCTCAAATAAAAGATCATAATTTTAATTACTTGAAATTAATTTCAGAGGTAGATGGTGCTGTAATACTTGATAATGAGCTTAATCTTTTATCATTTGGACGACTTTTGAAATTAGATACAGAAGGAACTACAGAAAAAGTAGAAGGATCGAGAACAGCAGCAGCAATTAGTGGGTCAAAATATGGATTAGCTATAAAAATCTCAGAGGATAAAAAGATAGAAGTTTGGGAGAATGGAATTAAAGTATTAGAAGTATAAAGGTAGGTGAAATACATAATGAAAGATAGAATATATACGGTAACACAGATGAATAGGAAGGTTAAAGAATATTTAGAAGGAAATTCTGAATTTAGTAATTTTTTTCTGAAAGGTGAAATATCAGGAATAAATTACTATAAAAGTGGACATCTATATTTTACTCTTAAAGACAATAAGGCGAGTATTAAATGTACAGCTTTTGGATATAAGATGAAAGGTATACCAACAGATCTTAAAGAGGGGGATAGAGTAAAGATATTTGGTAAGATTACTTTATATGAGGTAAATGGAACATATCAAATATTGGTAGCTCATGTAGAGAAAGAGGGAAGTTTAGGAAAGTTATTTGAAGAATTAGAGAAGACAAAAAAAGAACTTTTAAATTTAGGATATTTTGACAAAAGCAATAAACTTTCAATGCCTAAATTACCACAAAATATAGGAATAGTAACCTCTGGTACAGGAGCAGCAGTAAAAGATATAATAAATACTGCTAGGCTAAGATATGAAAATATAAATATATATGTATATCCTGCAAAAGTACAAGGAATAGGTTCGGAAAAAGAGATAATAAAAGGGATAGAGATACTAGATAATATGGAAGAAATAGACCTAATAATAGCAGGTCGTGGTGGTGGATCTGTAGAAGATCTATGGTCTTTTAATAAGAGAGAGGTTGCACTAGCATATTATAATACAAAAACTCCTATAGTTTCAGCAGTAGGACATGAGATAGATAATCTCCTAACAGATTTAACGGCTGATTTACGGGCTTCTACACCTACTCATGCAGCAGAGTTAGTAGTTCCGAGAAAGGACCTTTTAATAAGGGAGTTAGAGAGTAGAAGAAATCATTTAAATAGAAATTTAAAGAATAATTTAAAAAAGAAAAAAGAAAGGCTAGAAGTATTAGGAAAAAATTATATATTACGAAATTTTTATGGAAGTATAGGTGAAAAAAATAATATACTTATAAGCTATGAGGAGAAACTAAGTAGAATATTAAAAACTAATCTAGTAAAAAAGAAACACCAACTAGAGATAAGAAGTGAAAAATTAAATTCATTAAATCCTGAAGAGATACTAAAAAGAGGTTATACTATAACCAAAATAGGAGATAAATTAGTAAGTGGAGTAGAAGACATAGAAAAAGGGGATAATTT
This sequence comes from Psychrilyobacter sp., assembly GCA_023145315.1. Taxonomy (GTDB): domain Bacteria; phylum Fusobacteriota; class Fusobacteriia; order Fusobacteriales; family Fusobacteriaceae; genus Psychrilyobacter. Next base: position 2,269 of record JAGLEA010000068.1, on the reverse strand, counting down.
GGAGATAATATATCACAACGGAAGGGTAGTAACTAGAGTAGAGGAGATCAAAAGATGAAAAAACTAATAATACTTTTATTTATAGGGGTAATTTCAGTAGTCTATGCAGACGATAAAGAGGGAATTATATTTGAAGATGATACATCAGATAGTATAAATAACTTTGAAAGTGAAAGTGTAGAAAAAGATCTACCACCTGTAGAAGTAATAGAAACTTATGAAGAAAATATGAATGATGGGAACGAATCTTTTAATGAAAAAAATTATAATAAAGCATTGGGATATTATATGGAAGCATTTAAAGAAAAAAAAGATGATATTCCATCTCTTTTAGGAATTGCAAGTTCGTATGAAAAAATGATGCAAGATGATAAAGCATTAGGAGTGTATAGAAAAATATTAAAAATTTCTCCTAAAAATAAATTTGCTAAGGGGAAAAAATTAATTTTAGAGGAAGAAACACTTTCAGGAATGAGTTATTCTAAAAAAGAAGATTATTTTGAAGAGTTTGAAATTTATATAAAGAGAGAGGGATACTCTAATAGTGAGACTATATATACTCTAGGAAAAATATATATGAATGACAAAAGTTTTGAAAGGGCCTATAATATTTTTAGAAAAGACAGAAAAGGTGATTATAGAAACTATTTTGGTACTGCAACATCTGCTAGACTTTTAGGTAATTACGATACTGCAATAAAATACTACAATGAAACTTTAGAAAGTAAACCAGATTTTTATCAAGTTTATATGGGATTAGGAACTTCGTATCAGATGAAAAAATCATATGGTAAAGCAATAGAAAATTTCAGAAAATCTCTAAAGCACAAAGATGATCCTAATATCTATGTAACTATTTCAAATATATATATGGCAGAGAGAAAATATGATGAAGCTCAAGATATATTAGAAGAAGGTAGAAGAAAAAATCCGAATAATAAGAGAATAAAAGAAAATTTAGCAGAAGTATATAGAATTTTAAAAACAAGATAGTTATTTTGGAGGTATATATATGGATTCTTGGTATAAATTACGAGTATTGGGTGTAAAAGATAGTGCTATAATGAAACTAATGAATTTGTATGAAGAGTTTGAAGAGATATATCTCCACGAACGGTCTTTTTATAGTGTATTTCTCAAATTAAAAGATGAAGAGATAACTAAAATATTTGATGCTTATAAAATTAATCTTGATATTCATATAGAAAAGATGATAAATTTAAATATAGAGGTTATCTCCTTTAAAGACCGTAGATATCCATTATATTTAAAAAATATTTCCCATCCACCTGTATTTCTATATATAAAAGGAAAGCTTCTTTTTCCAGAAAAAAATATAGGAGTAGTAGGAACTAGAAAGATGACAAGCTATGGTGAATCATCATGTCGAGAAGTTGTAGGTGATCTAGTAGGAGCAGGTGTCGCTATAACTAGTGGGCTAGCAGTAGGAGTAGATGTTACAGCACATAAGAGGGCTTTGAACTTAGGTGGTCATACAATAGCTGTAGTAGGCAGTGGACTAGATGTAATCTATCCTCCTGAAAATAAAGCAGAGTGGGATCAAATATCACGAGAGGGAACATTAATAAGTGAACTACCTCTAGGCACTCCACCTGATAGATATAATTTTCCCTTACGAAATCGTATAATAGTAGGATTGACACGAGGTATAGCAGTAATGGAAAGTTATAAAAAAGGTGGAAGTCTAATAACTGCAAAATTAGCATTAGAAGAAAACAGAGATGTATTTGTAGTTCCTGGATTTCCAAAATATTCATCATTTGAAGGGAATAATAACTTAATTCGTGATTCATATGGTAAACTGATTACTTGTGGAAACGATATTTTAAAAGAATATGATTGGGATAAAGAAAAAACAACTCCTAAAAATATAGATATCTCTAAAAAAGAGGAAGAAATATATAATTCTCTGATAATAGAACAGAGTTTGGATGAATTAATAGTAAAAACTAAATATGGTATAGGAGAACTATTAGCTATATTAACAAGTTTGGAAATAAAAAAACTGGTTAAAGCTATTGCTGGTGGAAAGTATAGAAGAATATAGTTTTTTTCAAAGAAGAAAGACAAAAATATTGGAGTGATTAATGTGGCTAAAAAAAATCTAGTAATAGTGGAGTCCCCTGCTAAAGCAAATACTATAAAAAAAATATTAGGAAGAAATTATGAAGTGACGGCTTCCTATGGACATATCAGAGATCTACCTAAAAGTAAGATGGGAATAGATATAGAAAATGGATTTATACCT
>JAGLEA010000067.1 GCA_023145315.1 Psychrilyobacter sp. | reverse complement strand
ATGGCAAAAAAAGCAGACAAGGTATATCTAGCAGCCGATCCAGATAGAGAGGGAGAAGCTATAGCTTGGCATGTAGCACATATATTAAAATTAGATCCAAAGGAAAAAAATAGAATAGAATTTAATGAAATAACTAAAAATGCGATAAAAGAAGCAGTGAAAAATCCAAGAACTATAGATCAAAATAGAGTGGATGCACAACAAGCTAGAAGATTATTAGATCGGATAGTAGGGTATTCTATAAGTCCATACTTATGGCAACTAATATCTTCTAATACTAGTGCAGGTCGTGTACAATCAGTATCACTAAAATTAATTTGTGACTTAGAAGATGAAATTAGAAGTTTTGTTCCAGAAAAATATTGGGAAGTAAGTGGAAATTTTAATAATAATATAGATCTTAATCTATATAAATTAGGAACAGATAGAGGAATCAAAATATGGGATGAAGAAAAGATGGAAGAGCTAAAAAAATCACTGTCTTCTAATCCAACTTTTGAGGTAACTAGTACAGATATAAGTAAGAAAACAAAAAATCCTCCATTGCCACTAAAGACTAGTACACTCCAACAGTTAGCTTCATCATACCTAGGTTTTTCAGCTTCTAAGACTATGAGAGTAGCTCAAAATTTATATGAAGGACTAAAGATAGATGGTACACAAAAAGGTTTAATCACATATATGAGAACGGATTCCACTAGGATTTCAGAGGAAGCTCAAGGGCAAGCCAAGGAATTTATATTAGAAAAATATGGGAAAGAGTATCTAGGTAAAAAGGCAGCAAAAAAACCAGTAAGTAAAAAAGATGAGAAAAAAATTCAGGATGCTCATGAGGCAGTTCGTCCAACTTATATCGATTTAGAGCCTGATAATATCGAGGAATATTTAAATTCTGATCAATATAGACTATATAAATTAATTTGGGAAAGATTCATAATATCTCAACTAGCTCCTATGAAATATGATCAATTTACTTTAATAAGTGGTTATGATAAGTATCAATTTAGAGGGATAGTAAATAAGGTAACCTTTGATGGATATTATAAGGTATTTAAAGAGGAAGATGAGATAAAAACAGCGACATTCCCAACAATAAAAGAGGGAGACAAGTTAGAATTAGAAAAATTAAATATAAAAGCTGATGAAACAAAACCATCAAGAAGGTTTACAGAATCATCATTAGTGAGAAAATTAGAAGCTGATGGTATAGGAAGACCTTCTACATATGCTGCTATTATAGAAACTTTGAAAAAAAGAGAATATGTAGAGTTTATGGGTAAATCATTTGTTCCGACAAAATTGGGATATCAAGTAGAGAGAATACTCGATAAATACTTCCCGAGAATATTAGGAGTAGAATTTACATCTAGTATGGAGGATCAGCTAGACTCAGTAGAAGATGGGGAAGTTAAATGGACTGATGTATTGGGGACATTTTATGAAACTTTTAAAGTTTCGTTAGATAACTTTGAGAAAGAAGTGGAAAAAATAAAAAATAGAAGGATAGAATCAGATGTACCGTGTCCAACAGAGGGATGTAGTGGTAAAATGCTCCTAAAGACAGGAAGATTTGGTAAATATATAGAGTGTGAAAATGTCGAAACTTGTGGTGGCAAGATACCGTTAAAAACAGTAGATATAGATGAGCAAGAATTAGAAGCTGGGTTTATATTTATTAATGATGTTGTACAAAAGAAAGAGAGAATAAAAAAAGGTATTCCTACTGATATAGTTATAAAAAGTGTAAGATATAACCTTAAAAAAGGAAGATTTGGTGAATACCTAGAGAGTGAAAATTATGAGGAAGATAACAAAAGATTACCATTATCTAGTTCAGTAATTGGTGTTCTAAGAGATGGATCTATTGAAATTGATGTAGAGATAATAGCTCTAAAACAAAAATTAGTAGAGATGAATGAATACTTTGAAGAGAAAGAAACAGATATGATTACAGAACAAGGTATGAGTATGACTCTAAAAAAAGGAAGATACGGCGAGTATCTAGAGAGTGATAACTTCTCTGAAGATGAGATTAGGATACCACTCCCTGCTTCTATTAAGAAGATGGTAAAAGAGAGAGAACTAGAAGAAAAAGAGGGTAAATTAATAATTA
>JAGLEA010000066.1 GCA_023145315.1 Psychrilyobacter sp. | reverse complement strand
GTGAAAATATATCTAAAATATCTCCCCTTAAACTATATTCTCCTCTTTTTTCAACTAGGTAATTTTTTTTAAAATTACTTGTTTCTAGTTTATTTATAATATCTTTTAAACTATATTTTTCACCTTTTTTTAAGTTTAGTACATATGAATTTAAAAAATATTCTCTAAAAATACTTTCAATAGATATAATAATTTTTGTATTCTCTTTCTTCAATTTTTCTAGTAATTCAAAGGTTATGCAATCAAACTCATCATCTGTATAATTATAATTTTCTATTTTTAAAACACTACATTCTTCCTCTGTAGATAAATAGTAATCTATAATATTTTTATTTGATGACGATATATAAATAACTTGTTGTTTTTTATTTTTTAAAAAAAATGGAATACTACCTTTATATAATTTTCCATCTTTTATTTCTGTTTTAAAATTCATACTCACCTCTTTATTTTTGTGTGTATACACATTATATTAATTTCTTTTTCCTATCATCTTGTGAATTTTTAATAATTATATGTATTCAAAATATAATTATTATTTTTTCTTTTTATCTATAAATACTACTTTTGTTTTATGTATAACCTCAATAATAAAGTTAAAAAAAGCAAAAGAATTTTTCAATCCCTTTACTTTTCAATTTTTTTTTATTTTTCCTCTTTTAAAGCTAATTCAATATATTTTTTTAAAGTTATAAAGTAAACTTTTTTTGATATTTTTTTTAAATTATACAAAAAATCTTTTGGAATATCTTGATATTGGGAACATAAATTTATAGCTTTTTCCTCTAATTTTAATTTTTCTAAATCTTCTAATTTATTATATTCTTCCATAATATCTATATCTTGACCTTTTCCTAGATTTTCTACAATATGCCCATCACTAATATTTGTTTTTTTCTTTGCTTCTCTAATCTGCTTTTTTCTTTTCTGTGGCATTTCCTTTGGTGTATTTCCAAATAAAGTTAAGTTGTTTTTATTTGACTTTCTTGTTGTTCTCTCTTTTTTTCTCACAATTTTTAAAATCCCGTTAACATACTGAACTAATGTAGATTTTATTTCTGTATTTAATCGTTTATATAGTAAGTCCAATATTTCTATTGCTATTTCTTCACCATCTTCTAATACTATTTTTCTAAACTTATTATCTACTCTTTTATTCCATGCTTTAGAAACATGTATATTTCTCTTTGCTTTTACTATCTTTATTTGGACTATTTCTGTAAATCCTTTTAGTCGTTCTTTAACTTCTTTAGATAGTTTTGAAATATCAACTACTTTTTCATTTAGAACTATTTCTGCATCTTGAATATTTTCTTGTTTTCCAAATTTTTCAATTTCTTTGATTTGTTGCTCTACTTCTTCTTTTGTTGTAAATTTATTTTGTTTCTTTGCTTTTTTAGCTGCATTCACATCATCCCATTTACCTTTATACTCTACTTGTTTACTTCCGTTTAAATAGGTAGATATATGGCAACTACCATCTTTTTCCTCATTAAATCTGTAGTTAACATAATAACTATCTTCTTTTGCTATAAATTCTGTATTATAATACTTTACATAGCCTTGATCTTTTAATAGATCAAAAGCTTTTTCAATTCTTTTTAAAACTTGTTTAACTCTACTTAAAACATAAACTCTCATAACTCCATCTTTGTTCAATCTTTCTGTTGCTTGTTCCATTTTTAGAGGAATTATTGCAGCTAATGTTCTTATATTTATAGAGTCTTCCTGTTTAGAGTACCTTTTCATACTTATATATTTATATATTCTTGCAGCTATAGGATCTTTTTCCATTATTTTAATTAGTGCTTTAGAGTTATATTTTATATATCTTTTGTCTTTTATTTTATTTCTTATATTTTTATTTAAAGTTATTTTATAAAAAACTTTTGTCCCTACTTTTAATTTCTGATAAGTTAATAATTTAAACTCCTCATCTTCAAATTGATAGTTTCCTAATTTACTATGGTTTGAAACTTCAAATTGATATTCAGTACTCTTAAGGTTTTTTAGTGCTTGAGCAACTTTGGTATAGTAGTTTCGGTTCATCTTATTACCCAAAAAGTTAACAATAAAATCTGAAATTTCAAACTTTATATATTCATCTGTATCGTTAATTTCTTTTTTCAATTCATATAAAGAAATTAAATAAGTATATATTTTTTCTTCAAATATTGATGGTTGATAAACTTTATCTTCAGAATTCTTTGCAACTAGTGTACAATACATTGTTACACCCATATCTTCAAAAGAATATTTAAAATTTATTTTTTTATTTTGTTTCTGAGGTGTAAAAAACGGAAACACTATCATCTCTATAGGGATATTTATAGCGTTTTCTTGTAGATCTAAAAAGTTCCCTGTTTCTCTTATCACAACTTCTTTTACTTCTATGTCTGGAAGCTTACTTATTTTAATATCTACTTTTGTTAAATCAGTAAGGAGGGATCCCGTTTTATTTAAATTAAATTGATCTATTAATTCTACATCGTTATTTTTAGACATACTCTCCTCCCTTTATTTTTTCTATCATAAATATTATCATTTAATATAAATTAAATCAAACTTTATTTTTGGTAGTATACATATTGTTTTGATATTCCCTAACAAACTAAAGGCTGATTCATGTATATATACAAAAATAAAAACATTATGCTTTAATCTTAATAAACATCATAAAAAAATTATTTTTCCTATAAAAATCAAGGTTTAAAAGATGTATAGGAACAAAAATAATTTTATTTTAACTAAAACTCTTTATAAACAAAAGAAGATTCAACTAAACTTTAGTAAAGTGTGTAAAATTAAGCTTATACATATGTCTCTTAACAAAAATAAAAACATTTTAACTCAACATCAATAAAAACCAATTTTTGCTTTTATTTTCCTATAAAAATCAAGGGTTAAAGTTTGTCCATCAACAAAAATAAAAATCTAGTAGTAAAAGACGCTGAAAGCTATATAAACCACAAATAAAACTTATAACGTCTACTCACTTTCAAATCACTACATTCAACACTAAACAAAAACTATCCACCTTTGGTTTTTAGAACTCTAATATATAAAATCCCTATAAAAATAACTCTTGACAAAATATAACTTATAGATTAGAATATTAAACTGTAATGGAAATAAATTTTCATAACTAACAGGAGGTGTATTTTAAATGAGCAAAAGAACTTTTCAACCAAATAAAAGAAAAAGAAAAAAGGAACATGGTTTTAGAAAAAGAATGAAAACAAAAGCAGGAAGATCTGTACTAAAAAGAAGAAGAGCTAAAGGTAGAACAAAATTATCAGCATAAAACCCGGTGTTTAAATCACCGGGTTTTTAAAACTATTAAGGAGATCTCATGTTGAAATTAAAAACAAAAACAGAATTCTTAAAAGTGTATAACCGGGGAGATAAACACTTTGGGTACTACCAACTAATTTATATTTTAAAAAATAATTTAAAAGAAAATAGATTAGGAGTCGTAGCAAGTAAAAAAACTGGAAATGCTGTATGCCGAAATAAGCTAAAAAGATTATTCAGAGAAAACTTTAGACAGAACAATGAAAACTTAAACCAAGGTTATGATATAATTTTTATTGCTAAGAGAAATGCAGGTGATGTATTTAAAACAATATCACTATCAATGATAGAAAAAGATAGTATAAAAATTTTTAAAAGAGCGAGGCTACTAAAATGAAACGCTTTTTAATTATGTTTATCTTAATATATCAAAAATTTATATCGCCTCTATTAGGATCCAACTGTAGGTTTCTACCTACATGTTCTAGTTACACTATAGAAGCAATCAAAAAACACGGAAGTATAAAGGGTACTTATTTAGGAGTAAAAAGGATTAGTAAATGTCAACCTTTCCACAAAGGTGGATATGATCCAGTACCTTAAACTAAGAGGGGGAAAAATGAATTTTATAAAATCAATATACGGTGGATTACAAGATGTTCTAGCAGGTGGAATTACTATGCTATACAATATCTTTGGTAACTACGGTTTAGCTATTATCGGGATTACAATTCTAATAAAATTAATCTTATTACCGTTAACTTTAAAACAAGATAAATCAATGAAATCAATGAAGAAGATTCAACCAGAATTAGAAGCTTTAAAAGAAAAGTATAAAAATGATTCACAAAAACTAAATCAGAAAACAATAGAACTATATAAAATACATAAAGTTAATCCAGCTGCTGGATGCTTACCAATAGTATTACAAATGCCAATTTTATTTGCATTATTTGGAGTACTTAGAAAAACAGGAGAAGGAGCTGCCATAGCTGCGGGATCAACATTTTTATGGTTGAACTTATCAGACCCAGATCCAACTTATCTTTTACCATTATTAAATGGTGCAGTATCTTATTTCCAACAAAAATTAATGAGCCAAAGTCAGGGAGCAGCTAATCCTCAAATGAAGATGATGACCTACATGTTTCCAGTTATGATGATATTTATATCGTATAAGATGCCATCAGGATTACAATTATATTGGTTTGTTTCAAGTTTAGCAGCAGTAGCACAGCAACATTTTATAATGAATAGAAGTGATGATACTCAAGGTAAGATCACTAAAAATAAAAAGGATGAGGCTTAGAATGAACTTAACTTACAAGGTAAAAGCACTGACTAAAGAGTTAGCTATAGAAAAAGCTATAGAAAAATACGGAGTTAAAAAAACTCAGATTATAGAAATAAAAGAATTGACTAAGCCAGTATCGTTTTTAGGTTTCTTTAAAAAAGATGGAGAATTTGAAATCCACACTGACGAGAGCGAAAATGGAACTCAACATGAAACTGAAGAAGAAAAAGTAGATGTTAAAAAAGTTGTAGTTGAAAAAACTACAGAGTTATTAGAAAAAATGGGATTAATTTTAGAGATTAATGTCCTTGAAGCAAGAGACCATTATGTTTTAATAAATTTAAGTGGGGAAGATAACGGTATAATAATTGGAAAGAAGGGAAAAACTTTAAATAGTTTTGAGTATCTTTTAAATTCTCTATGTAAAGGTGTAAAGGTAGAAGTTGATGTAGAAGGTTTTAAAGCAAAAAGAGCTGAAACTTTAAGAGATTTAGCCAGAAAGATGTCTGAAAAGGCTATAAATACAAATAAAACGGTAAGATTAAATCCTATGCCACCAAGAGAAAGAAAAATAATTCATGAAATAGTAAATAAATATAAGGAATTAGACACTTTCAGTGAGGGAAGAGATCCTAAAAGATATATCGTAATTAAAAGAAAAAAGACGGTGTAAATTATGTTTGATACAATAGCAGCAATATCAACTCCTAGAGGTGAAGGCGGAATAGGGATAGTAAGAATGTCAGGACCAGACTCATTAGAGATACTGGGAAAAATATTTGTTCCTATATCAAAAAAAAAGGTAAATGAATTAAAAAACTTTACAATAAACTATGGTCATCTATATTCGAATAAAGAATTAGTTGACGAAGTGATGGTAAGTCTAATGAAAGGACCTAAAACTTATACAAAAGAAGATATTGTAGAAATAAACTGTCACGGTGGATACTTGATGACAGAGAAAGTTTTAGAATTAGTTCTATCAAGTGGTGCTAGGATAGCTGAACAAGGTGAATTTACAAGAAGGGCTTTTATGAATGGTAGATTAGATCTGACACAGGCAGAGGCTGTAATAGATTTAATACATGGAAAAACAGAAAAAAGTTTATCTCTATCACTAGACCAACTAAGAGGAGATTTAAAGTTTAAAATACTTCATCTTAAAAAATTATTATTAGATGTAGTTGCTCATATAAATGTAGTACTAGATTATCCTGAAGAAGGGATAGACGACCCACTACCAGAAGGACTAGTTGATAATTTAAAAGAAGTTTTACAGACATCACAAGATCTTTCAGATACCTATAATCAAGGTAAGATGATAAAAGAAGGTGTAAAAACTGTAATAGTAGGAAAACCTAATGTTGGAAAATCAAGTCTATTAAATTCTCTTCTAAAGGAAGAGAGAGCCATAGTTACTCATATACCTGGGACAACTAGAGATGTAATAGAAGAGGTAGTAAATATAAAAGGGATTCCATTAATATTAGCAGATACTGCTGGGATTAGAAATACAGATGACATAATAGAAACTATAGGTGTTGCAAAATCTGAAGAACTACTAGAAAGTGCTGATCTTATTTTATTTGTTGTAGATGGATCGAGAGAGCTAAGTAAAGAAGATCTAAGGGTACATGCAGGAATACATAGTGAAAAAGTTGTTGGTATTTTAAATAAAATAGATATGGAACAAAAAATAGATCTATCAAAATTAGATAAAGTAGGAAAATGGATTGAGATATCAGCAAAAGATAATATAGGTATTCAAGCTATGGAAGAGGAAATATACTCGTATATTGTTTCTGGCCAAGTTGAAGATTCATCAGAAACTCTTATAATAACAAATATTAGACATAGATCAGCTTTGGTTAAAACAAAAGAAGCACTTGAAAATATATTTGAGACTATAGAGATAGGTTTACCTATGGATCTTATAGCAGTAGACTTAAAAGAAGCTTTGGATGCATTATCAGAAGTAACTGGAGAGATATCATCAGAAGATGTACTTGATCACATATTTAGTAATTTTTGTGTAGGAAAATAATAATAGAATATAAACTAAGATACTGCAGATTTCTGCAGTATTTTTTATAAAACTAGTAGAATAATTATGTACATGAATAGAAA
>JAGLEA010000065.1 GCA_023145315.1 Psychrilyobacter sp. | reverse complement strand
ATATATGATAAATAGGTGTTAGGATACGCCGGGTTTTGTCGTTGGTCAATCATTTATCTAGGCCTATAATTGCTTATAGGCTCAAGCGACACACCTAAAAGTCGAAACGGGCAGTTTCTTTATGACTTTTCTTCGGTCTTGCTCCAGAAGGGGTTTACCAAGCTACAAACGTTTCCGAATGCACTGGTGGGCTCTTACCCCACCTTTTCACCCTTACCCTTAAAAATCAAAGGCGGTCTATTTTCTGCGGCACTTTCCTTAAGGTTTCCCTCAGCAGCCGTTAGCTACCTTCATTGCCCTGTGGAGCCCGGACGTTCCTCCCCTAGTTCCCTAGCGGCGACTGACTCTAACACCTAATTATTAACTAAAACATCTTACATTCTTCTTTTTTTCTTCTTTTTTCCGTGTCTTATAAATTTTAAAGTTACAAAAATAGATAATCCTATTAGAAATAAAATCACAAAAATTGCAAATTTATTCTGAGTAACTGTACCTTCTATCTCTTTTTTTTCAACTTCTATCTTTTCTTTTTTTATATCTTCAACTACTTTTTCTGACACTTCCAAAGCTTTCAAAATAAATTCTTTATATTGCTTTTTTATTAGTAACTCTTCACCTTGGACTAAAACGTTATCAATTTCCTCTTCATGTAAAGTTGTATCTATATCTTGTGTAAATTTTAATTGTACATTTACATCATTTTTACCATCTGGAATAATATCTAATATAATAGTTTTTTCTATTTTTTCTGAATCGTCCATTTTATTACCAATATTAACATAGTAATTTATGCCATCATTTTTTTCCATCTCTAATATCTTACTTTCTATTTCTTGTTTATCACTCTCTTTTAGGTAGCTTCTACTGTCATTTACTTCTCCAAATGATACTGTAAAAACTATAAAGAGAAGGAGTAATATTTTCTTTACCATCAAATCCCCCTAATTCTATATGTTACTAAATATAGGTTTATCATTGTAAACTTCCACATCTAAATCGTAACAATATTTTTCTATTATCTCTGTAAAAAAGTGTTCACTTTCATAATGCCCGATGTCAAATAATGCTATTCCCATCTCAGTGGCATCTAACCCTTCATGGTATTTTATATCACCTGTTATAAAAAGGTCAACATTTATTTTTTTTACTTTATCTAAATAACTAGCACCACTTCCATTTACTATAGCTATTTTCTTAATCTTTTTATCCATTTCTCCTACTACTCGAACACTCTCTAACCCCAACTTTTCCTTTATAATTAGTAAGTATTCACCTAATTTCATTTGCTTGGAAAGATTAAAAACTCGACCTATACCTCCTAATGAAATATTATTTCCGTCTTTTTTTTCATCTAAAATTTTAGAAGTTTCTACACCTAACTTAGAAGTAATATATTCATTTAATCCGCCATTTCCTATATCAAGGTTTGTATGCATAGAGTAGACAGCTATCTTATTTTCAATTAATTTAATCATTTTACGACCCATAAAATTTTTAGAAGTTATATTTTTTAGCCCTGTAAATATTAATGGGTGGTGAGTTATTATTAAGTTGGCTCCAGTTTCAATAGCGTGATCTATTACTTTTTCTGTGGCATCTAAAGATATCTGGACTTTAGTAATTTCACGATCTTCATCACCCACCAAAAGTCCTACATTATCCCAAGATTCTGCTAAACTAAGCGGAAATTCCTTCCCTAACCTCTTTACCAGGGTTTTAATTTTCATTTATCCATTCCCTACTACCATTATATTTTAATTTAATCATTATATTTTTAAATTGCTCTTCTACTAACTCTATATCTTTATCAAATTCTATAGCTATTTCACCATGATATTTTCTTTTCCCACTCAAACCATAAAACATCTCTATTATTTTTATTTCTTCCTTTGAAAATTTATTAACTATATTTGAAACTAACATAGTTTTTTCTATTCTAGCTATTTCTTTATCCACTTCTTCTATCGTTTTGTTTCCTTCTAATGACTCTTTATCAGTTTCACCAATTATAAATCCATAACCATCTATTTTCTGTAAGTTTTTATATTCTTCTAAAGTTATTCCAAGTTTTTCTTCCATATCTTTTTCATCAAATACACCACTATTTCTCGCTTTATAAATTTCTACTTTTTCATTTTTAAGATATGTGATAATAGCTAATTTTAGTTCCTCCATAGAGGTTTTTGTACTCTGAATTATTTGATATTTACACCATAGTTCTAAATAAATTAGTGGATCAATATTAAGTTTTTCATCATAAAAATTAATTCCATTTATTACCCCTATTAAACCATCTTGGACTAGATCCATATAACTAACTCCTAATTTATTATAAATTAGTGCTATTCTGGCTATAGATTTTAAAATACCTTCTAAAAGTTCTTCCCTTGCAAACTCATCTCCTAATTTAATTTCCTTTAGAAGTTCTCCTACTCTCTCACTTTTTATAGCTTTTGTAGAAGATATTTCTTTTAAATATGTTTCCACTGTTGTTTCGTGAAATGTTCCCATATTTTCTTGATCAAAATTAGTTACTCGACCTTCTAATTCATCTATATTTAATATCTTTTTTAATGCAACCTTATTTTTGAAACCCTCAATATTCAAAATTTCAGATATTTCTTCAAATTCTTTCATTGTTATTATTTTATTATTCATCTTCCTTTCAACTCCTTTCTTTTATTCTACTCTATATAATACCAAAGTTTTCATTTTTTTTCTATAAAAAAAAGCTGGGTTACCAGCTTTTAAATATTTTTTATGATCCCATATTTCTACAACTTAATTTAGCTAGTCCGCCTAATGAAGTTTCCTTGTACTCATCTTTCATATCTTTTCCTGTTTGTTTCATAGTTTCCACTACTTCATCAAATGTAACAGTGTGGTGACCGTCAGTAAACATTGCATAGTTAGCTGCATCTAGTGCTCTTATAGCTGAAGCTGCATTTCTTTCTATACACGGTATTTGTACATACCCTCCTACTGGATCACATGTTAATCCTAAATGATGTTCTAATGCCATCTCTGCAGCATACTCTATTTGATCCAATGATCCACCTAAGATAAATGCTGCCATTCCTGCTGCCATAGAACACGCTGCTCCTACTTCTGCCTGACATCCACCTTCAGCACCTGATATTGTAGCATTCTCTTTTATTATATTTCCTAATAATCCAGCTATCGCTAGAGCTTTCAATACTTCATCTCTTAATAATTCATACTCTTCTTGAAGTGAGTATAGTAATCCCGGTATAATCCCTGAAGCACCACATGTAGGAGCTGTTACTACCTTTCCTCCCCCTCCATTTTCTTCTGAAACAGCCAAAGTATAAGCAAATATTTTTCCTAAACTGCCTGTTCTTGATTTTGATCTTCTTGCTTTTCTCAAAAACATTTGAGCTTTCCTCGGGTATTTAAGCGTTCCAGGTAGAACACCAGTTTTTGAAAGCCCTGTTAACACAGATTCTCCCATAGCATCCCAAATTTCATCTAAAAATTCCCAAATTTCTTCCCCTTCTTCCTCTTCTACATACTCCCACAGTTCTTTTTGATTTTTCTTACACCAGCTCATAATTTCACTCATATTAGTAAATCTATATACTGAATCTGTACTATTTTTTTTTGCTCCACATTCAGCTAAAGAACCTCCTCCTACAGAGAATACTAGCCATTCCTTGGTTACATTTCCACTCTCGTCTAAAGCTAGAAATTTCATTCCATTAGTATGAAATTCATGTACAAATTCAGGCTTCCATATTATTTCAGTCGATTTTGGCTTTAGTGTTTCCTCGATTACCCAGTCTGTAAGATGACCTTTTCCAGTTGCTGCTAATGATCCATATAGTTCTACTTGAAAACTAGTTGCATCAGGATTTTCATCTTTAAATTTTTTTGCTGCTTTTTCTGGTCCCATAGTGTGTGAACTAGATGGTCCATTTCCAACTTTGAATAACTCTCTTAATGAATTCATAACCCCTCCAATAAATTTTAAATTTATATCATGACTCAGTATAGCATAAAAACTATTATCAAAATAAAAAATCATCAACTCTTTTTCATAAAGTTGATGATTTTTATAATTAAACTATTTTAAAATCTTCTAATTTTTTTCTTCTATTTGGATGTCTAAGCTTTCTTAAAGCTTTCACTTCAATTTGTCTTATTCTTTCCCTTGTTACTTTAAATATTTTTCCAACTTCTTCTAAAGTTCTTGGACTTCCATCATCTAAACCATATCTAAATCGTAACACTTTTTCCTCTCTGTCACTCAAGCTTGACAAAACTTCATTCAATTGCTCTTTTAGAAGCGTTTGATGTGTTTCTTCATATGGATTTTTCATATTATTATCTTCTACAAAATCTCCTAATTCGCTATCTTCCTCACTACCTACAGGAGTTTCTAACGATATAGGATCTTGATTCATTTCTAAAATCCCCTTTACTTTTTCTCTATCCATATCTAGTCTATTTCCTAATATTTCTGGTGTTGCTTCCTTCCCTGTTTCTTGTAAATAGATTCTCGCTTCTTTTTTTATTTTATTTATCGTTTCTATCATATGAACTGGTATTCTTATTGTTCTTCCTTGGTCTGCTATAGCTCTTGTTATAGCTTGACGGATCCACCATGTTGCATAAGTTGAGAATTTGTATCCCTTTGTATGGTCAAATTTACCTACCGCTTTCATCAGACCTATATTTCCTTCTTGGATAAGGTCTAATAATTTCAATCCTCTATTCGTGTGTTTTTTTGCTATACTTACTACTAATCTTAGATTGGCTTCTACTAGTTGATTTTTTGCCCATTCATCTCCTGCATCAGACATCTTAGCTAGCTCTATCTCTTGAGCATGTTTTAGTAGTGGCACTTGACCTATCTCTCTTAGATACATCTTTATAGGTTCATCTACAGCTACTCCACCTACTATTAAATTTTTAGTGTCTAATTCTTCTCTTGTTATTTCTTTTACTTTTTTTGGATCAAATCCTGAATCATCATCTGATAATTTATTTTTTACAATCATAGATGTTGGTTCTTTCACTTTTGCTTTTGCCTGTTTTTTTGCTTTTTCTTTCTTTCTTTTTTCCAAGTCTTTTGCATCTACTATCTCTATTCCTTGTTTTTTCATACCACTAATAAGAAATTCTATTTTCTCTAAATCAAAATCAGCTTTTAATTTATTGTTTATCTCTTCATATGAAATTATTTTTTCTTCCATTGACATCTTAATTATACTACGGACATTTTCGTTTTTCATGAATTCTTTCATTATTCCTCCTAGCGTGCACAAACTAAACTTTCATAGACATAAACTTTTCGTAACTTTCCTCTAATTCCTCTTTTTTTCTATCGTTATTTATAATTTCATATATTTTTTTACATTCTAAATATAGAAATATTTTTTTTTCATCTTTATAGTACATCATTTTTTCCTCTATCTCTTTATTGAACCAACGTTTATAAACCTCTATATAGTTGTTTTCTACCTCTTCTTGGCTTTTGCTAGATAATTCTGTCGATATATTTAATAATATCTCCTCTTCATCATCTTCTAATTTAAAATATTTACCTTGAAGTAGTTCACGAATATAATTTTTATTTTCATTCTCTTCTATTACCCGAAAAATATCTAATACTAATTTTGAAAGTATTGTTTTATTTTTAAAACTCTTATAATACTTCCTCTTTTTGAGAGATAATTTTAATGTTTCTAATTCTAATTCATTTATTTTTATTTGATTTGTACTCGGAGGTTTTACTTCCATCTTTGTATATTCTATTACTTTATTTTTTGAAATTAAAATATCTTTTAATAGTTCCTTCCCTACATCTAATGACACCGATAGTTTATCTAAATATAAACTTTTCTCTAATTCTGTTTCAACAGACATGAAAAACTCTTTAAATCTAATTATAAAATTCTGCTTCGCCATTGGATTACTTAGATCGTATTCTTTTACATAATATTCATAGAAGAAATCAAAAATTTCTTTAGAATTTTTTACTGATTTTAAAAATTCACTTTTACCGTATTTTTTTAAAAATTCATCTGGATCTTTTGCATTTTTTAATTCTAATACACGAATGTTAAATCCATATTTCTTTAAAACTAAAGCTGCCTTTTCACTGGCTACTCTACCAGCATTATCCATATCGAAAGCTATTATTACATTAGATGTATATCTTTTTAGAAGTTCTGCCTGATCTGTAGAAAATGCTGTTCCTAGAGGTGCTAAAGCTACATCAAACCCATAAGAGTGTGCTGCTAATACATCCATATATCCTTCCATTAAGAGGGCATAATTTTTTCTTCTCACATTACTACCACGATTTTTTATTCCATATAAGTTTCTTCCCTTATGAAATACCGGTGTTTCTGGTGAATTAAGATATTTTGCAATATCTTTTCTATCACTCATAGTTCTACCACCAAAAGCTATTACATCTCCATTAGGTGAATAAATAGGAAAAATTATTCTATCACGAAATGTATCATAGTAACCTTTTTCACTCTTCTTTATCAATCCTAGTAGGCTCAAAACTTCAGGTTCATAACCTTTTTTTATCAAATAATCATAGAGAGAGTTCCAGCTATTAGGAGCATATCCCAATTTATTTTCTCGAATAAAATCTGGCTTCATTCCCCTTTTATTTAGGTATTCTAGTGCTTCCCTACCTGAATTAGTAAAAATATTTTCACTGAAAAATAATAACGCCTCTTCTAAGATTTTATAGTATTTTTTATTAATAGTTTGAGATTGCCCACTTTTTACAGGTGCTATATTCAAATTATATTTTTTACCTAACTCATAGATTGATTCACCGTAAGTTAATTTATTGTAATCCATATAAAATTTGATAGCATTTCCACCAGCTCCACATACAAAACATTTATAAATATTTTTAGAAGAACTAACC
Organism: Psychrilyobacter sp.; assembly: GCA_023145315.1. Classification (GTDB taxonomy): domain Bacteria; phylum Fusobacteriota; class Fusobacteriia; order Fusobacteriales; family Fusobacteriaceae; genus Psychrilyobacter. The sequence goes on along the minus strand of JAGLEA010000065.1, from coordinate 1,737 downwards.
ATAAAAGAAGGGTTTGTATCTTTATGAAAAGGACATAGACCCTTGTAGTTCATACCTGTTTTCTTTAACTCAACAACTTCTCCTACAACTTCTACAATATCTAATTGTCCTATTACTTTGTCTATATCTTCATTTTTAAATCTCATAAAAAACACCATCTCTCTTTATTTTGACGTTACATTCTAGTATAGCTTATAATATACTATATTGCAAACTTTTTTAGATTATTTTAAGACTTTTTTTATACTTATTATTAAATATAAAATATGAGTCAGAGAATTAACCCCAACTCATATTATAATCACTTTATTTCTACATAAATTTTATAAATACTGGAACTAATACTAGTGATACTATCGACATTAATTTAATTAATATATTTAATGACGGCCCTGAAGTATCCTTAAACGGATCTCCTACTGTATCCCCTACAACTGCTGCCTTATGTCTATCCGATCCTTTTCCATCTCCATCATATCCTGCTTCTATTTGCTTCTTCGCATTATCCCATGCTCCACCAGCATTTGCCATCATGATTGCCATTAAGATTCCCGTTACTAAAGCTCCAGCTAATAACCCTCCTAAAGCTTCTACTGACCAGATACCTACTAATACTGGTGCTAATACTGCTAATACACCTGGTACGATCATCTCTCTTAATGAAGATTTAGTAGAAATATCTATACATCTCTTGTGATCAGGCTTTTCTGTATAGTCCATAATTCCTGGATGCTCTCTAAATTGTCTTCTTACTTCTTCAACCATTTCCATAGCCGCTTTACCTACTGCTGTCATAGTCAGTGCTGAAAATAAGAAAGTTAACATTCCACCTAAGAATAGTCCTGCAATTACTTTTGGATTAGTTACATCTATTACTAATAACTGGCCAGATAATGATTCTATCGATTGCTTATATGCTGCAAATAATGATAATGCCGTAAGTGCTGCTGATCCTATTGCAAAACCTTTTCCTACTGCTGCTGTAGAGTTTCCTACTGCGTCTAATTTGTCTGTACATGCTCTTACTTCTGGTGGTAGATCACACATTTCTGCTATTCCACCTGCATTATCTGCTACTGGTCCATAAGCATCTACTGCTACTACCATTCCTGTAGTTGATAACATTCCCACTGCTGCTATTGCTATTCCATATAATCCTGCAAAGTTAAATGCTGTTAATATTGCAATTACTATTACAATGATAGGAGCTACTGTAGATTCCATCCCTACTGCTAATCCTTCAATTATTGCAGTTGCTGGTCCAGTTTTTGCTGCATCAGATATTCTATTTACTGATTTTTTACCTGTATCAGTGTATAACCCTGTAAAATGAGCTATTACTAATCCTGCTACTAATCCTGCTACTATAGCAAAAAATACTCCCATTGATATTCCTAGATATTTTACAACTCCAAAAGCTCCTAATAGTGCTAAAGCTCCTGAAATTCTAGTTGCATTTTCTAACTTATGATAAACTTGATCAGGATCACTTGTTTTAACAGTAAATGTTCCTATTATCGATGCTATTATTCCAACGAATGCTATTAATATTGGCGCTACAATAAGAGCTAATTGTGGATTTAACATAAATACTGCTTTATCTAAAAGTTGTTCTGTTGCAAGACTTGATAATGTTGCTCCTAATGCCATAGTTGCTATCATTGATCCAACATATGATTCGAATAAGTCTGCACCCATTCCTGCTACATCACCTACGTTATCTCCTACATTATCAGC
>JAGLEA010000064.1 GCA_023145315.1 Psychrilyobacter sp. | reverse complement strand
CTAAAGCTTATTAATCCTAAAAATATAATTTTCTTTTTCATTTGATAACTCCTATTTTGCTAATCTATAGTAGTTTAAAATTTAAAAATCGAACTAAATTATTAATTTCATTTTTTAATGGTATTTGTTAAAATTCCTATTTTTTCTATCTTGCACTCTACTTTATCCCCATCTTTCAGAAATACTGGTGGTTTCATAGACATTCCTACGCCAGCTGGTGTTCCTGTAGATATTATATCTCCGGCTTCCATTGTCATACCTGTTGATAGTTCTGATACTAGTGTATCTATATCAAATATAAATTTTTCTGTATTTGAATCTTGCCTAGTCTCTCCATTTACTTTTGATGATATATTCAATTTTACAGGATAATCAATATAATCTCTATGAACTATGCAAGGTCCCATAACTACGGCTCCATCAAGTCCCTTTCCAATTGTCCATTGTTTATGCTTTATCATTAAATCTCTAGCTGATATATCGTTCATAATAGTATATCCGAATATACTGTCTTTTACATCTTCTTTTATGACTTTAGAAGTTACTTTTCCAATAATTACTCCTAATTCAACCTCGTAATCGAGTTTTTGAGTAATATCCTGATGTAGTGGAATATATGCATCTACTCCATTAGCATATCTAGCTCTTTTACTAAATATAACTGGGCTTGTAGGAGTTTCATTTTTCATATCTAGTTGTTGTGCTACTTCTACTAAGTGAGCTTGATAGTTTAATCCTACTGAGATTATGTCGTGGTGTGGTAGTGGGATTGGTGCTAATACAGTCACTTTATTCATATCATATGTTACTGATGGAAGTGTTTCACCCCTATATAATTTATCTAAAACTCTAATATCGTCTTTTTCGTGTGTTTCAATGAAATCGTTCATATCAAAAAATTCCTGACTCAACCCTTCTACCTCATCTATCGGTATAAATCTTGTTTCATCTTTTGTTAATATTCCTATTTGCTCTAAATTCTCATATTCTACTGTAAAAAATTTCATAGTTCCCCCTGATTTAGTTAGTAATATATTATATCATAATTTTTAGATTAGCTACTAGAAAGAGCTATTTTTAAAAAGTGTAAGTTGCACCTAATCCAATCATACTAGAACTATCACCTTTCACAAGGGGACTTTTATTTATATTATCGGAAAAAAATTCAGCATAGTAATATGAAAACAAATCAACATCTTGGCTCAAACTATATGCTAAAACAGTAGTGAATCTTATTGCACTTCCAAATCCATCAATTCCGTATGACTTGATAGAGGACGATTTAGGAGATGAAATACCAAAATAACGATTAGTATATGAATTGCTCATTAATTCATAACTTAGATATCCTAATAATAAAAACTTTCTAAATGGAATACCACTCAAAACACCTACTGACATAGTATTTTCATCGCTACTACCATTAAGATTGTGATTGATTCCACCAGTTAAGAAAACATATCCAACCTGATAACTACCTCCTAATCCTAACATAATAGGATCATCTACATCTTGAAGGTCACGATAGTGGGAATCAAAATCCTCCCCTTTATAACCAGAAAATCTATAATCAAGTGTAATATTTAATCCTAATTTGTCACCATCATAAAAGTTATACCCATTGGAGATCCCACCATAGGTATAAAAATTCTTATATTTACCGTTTATCAATGGAATCACACTTGTAGAATCTGATTTATCTTCTAACCTAGGTGTAAGATATGATCCAACTAGTCCAATTGAAAGAAAGTTCTCGGTTTTCTTTTCACTATGATCAGAAATACCTTTGACAAAAGCATAGTTATTTGCTCCATCTTTATCGATATAGATTAAAACTCTATTTATAGCAGGATCTAAAAATGTGATTGAAAAACTATTGATTGTAACTGTGATAAAAAAAATAAAGATTAACTTTTTATTCATACTAAAACACCTCTGAAAAAATTATATATATGGAATTATTTATTTTTGTAGTATTCCTATGGATATTTATATAGTATACTGAATAGAGGTGTTTTTACCTCTATTTCTTATTAAACTTAGGGGGCATTATTATGAAATTGACAAGTTACTTAAATTCAAAATGTATATTTTTTGATTTAGAAGGAGAAAAGAAGGAAGATATCATTATTCAAATGATTGAGAACACGGCGAAATATGATAAAAACTTTAACAATTCAAAAGAAAAAATAAAAAAAGGAGTT
>JAGLEA010000063.1 GCA_023145315.1 Psychrilyobacter sp. | reverse complement strand
GCTAGGATAGATGGATATGATGATATATTAATCTCTATCGGTATAATGAAAACTCCTTTAGAGTGTGAGATGGCAGATATGAGAACAAAAGATAAAGTTAAAATATTTTTTATGATAACTGCTGACACATTAAAAAGTAAGGTTATCTTGAAAATTATGTCTTCAATTACTAAACTTGCTATAAAAGATGAGGAATTACTAGAAAAAATAAAAAAATCTAAAAACAGTAATGAGGTCTATGAGCTATTAGAAAATATAGATGTTAAAATAAAAAATAAAATTGTAGCAGATGATATTATGGATCCAACTATGAAACCAGTGAATCCAAAAGATACTTTAGAAGATATAGCTATTAGATTAATTGCAGAGGGAAAACCAGGGTTTCCAGTAATAGATGATCAAGGTATTTTTTTAGGAGAGATGACTGAGAGAGAACTAATATCTTATGGAATGCCTAAATATACAACTCTTATGGATAATTTAGATTTTTTTACTATTGGAGAACCATTTGAAGAATATTTAAAAAATGAAAAAACAGAAACTATTGAAAAAATATATAGAAAAGAAGCTATGACTGTAGATAAGAAAACTCCTATTATGGAAATTTGCCAACTTATAGTAAATAAAGGAATCACAAGGATCTATGTAGTAGAAGATGGAAAATATTACGGAACTATCCTAAGATCTCATATTATTAAAAAAGTTTTACACATCTAAATTAGGAGGAGTTTATGCAGTTAGCAGTTGGTTTACTTATTTTTATTTTAACATTTTATCTTATTATTACAGAAAAAGTTCCTGGTCCTGTAGCTACACTTTTAGGTGGATTAGCAATGGCATTAGTTGGAATTATAAACGAACATGAAGCACTTAATGCTATTGGATCGAGATTAGAGATCCTTTTATTACTTGTTGGAATGATGATTATTGTCCATTTTGTTTCAGAAACTGGTGTATTTCAGTATTTAGCAGTAAAAATTGCTCAAGTAGTTAAGGGAGAACCGTTTCCACTATTAGTTTTACTAGCTATAATCACAGCTGTTTTTTCAGCATTTTTAGATAATGTAACTACTATATTGTTGGTTGCACCTATCTCTATATTATTAGCTACCCAGCTAAAAGTAGATCCATTCGTTTATATAATGACCTTAGTAATGTCAGCAAATATAGGTGGATTAGCCACTCTTATTGGAGATCCTACCCAATTAATAATCGGAGCAGAAGGTCATATTGGATTTAATGATTTTTTGGTTAATACAGCTCCTATATCAATTATTTCCCTAGTAATGCTCTTGATTACTGTATACTTTTTATACGGTAGGAAGATGAGTGTATCACGAGATTTAAAAGCAAGAATTATGGAATTAGATGCCTCGAGATCTTTAAAAGACATTAAATTATTACAGGAATCAGCAACTATATTTGCTCTTGTAATATTTGGATTTTTAATGAATAACTTTATAGATAGAGGTTTGGCTATTATAGCTCTTACAGGTGCTATAACTTTGATATTAATAACTAAGCGTGAGCCTGCAGAAGTTTTTAAACACGTTGAGTGGGATACTTTATTTTTCTTTATGGGACTATTTATGTTAGTTCAGGGGATAGAAGCTACAGGCTTAGTTGATCTTGTGGGAGATAAGGTTTTAGAAGCAGCAGACGGACACTTGCATATTGCAGCCTCTATGGTTTTATGGGTTTCGGCAGCTTTTACATCTGTTATTGGAAATGTAGCGAATGCAGCAATGGTCTCAAAGATCATACATCATATGGTACCGACATTTCCTGATGGCAATACTATGTCACTTTGGTGGGCACTATCTATGGGTTCTCTATTAGGAGGAAACATCACAATATTGGCTTCTGCTACTAATGTAGTTGCTATTAATACTGCTAATAAATCAGGTTGTAAAATTACATTTATGAAATTTATGAAATTTGGAATAGTTATTGCTGTTCAAACTCTAGTAGTTGCAAATATATATCTATTTGTTAAATATTTTTAGAATAAAAAATAAGGAGGAATTTAAATGTATAGAATAGAAGAAATCACTTCAAAATATGATGGTGAAATATGTGGAATTATAAAAAAAATTGGAATAGAATTTGGAGCTGTAGGAGA
>JAGLEA010000062.1 GCA_023145315.1 Psychrilyobacter sp. | reverse complement strand
AACAACTAAGAGTATATATCTAGTAGCAATACAAGATGAAAAAGTTGTGGGAGGATGTGGAATTGCAAGTTTTAATAATGATGAAAACATCTGTGAACTGAGAAAATTATTTTTATTAAAAGAGGGAAGAGGACAAGGATTAGGGCAGAAAATAGTAGAAGAATGTTTAGAATTTGCAAAACAACAAGGCTATAAAAAATGTTATCTAGATACTCTTTCAAACATGGAATCAGCAATTAGACTCTATGAAAAATTAGATTTTGAGAGATTATCTAAACCGTTAGAAGGGGTAATTCATACTGGATGCGATGTTTGGATGATAAAAGAGATATAATAGATAGAAGGGTCTGAATTTGAGAAAATTTAGACTCTTTTTTTGTATTGGGATGAACATATATTTCTAGAAGTATAATTGTTTATACTAACTATATCTTATGAATTTAGCCACGATTTTATGCTTTATAAATTGATAAAACCATCTAATCTATGGTATAATTCTAAGATAAATTGGAAAAATATGCACATTAGAAGATGAGGTGAAAAAATGATAAAAATATATATAGCTCCCATGGCAGGAGTAACTGATTATACATATAGAAGAATAATGAATAAATTTCATCCAGATCTAATGTTTACAGAGATGATAAGTGTGAATGCTGTGAAGATGGCAAATAAAAAAACAATAGATCAAATGCTAAGATTACTACCCAATGATGGAGTACAAATATTTGGTCGAGATATAGATGTAATGGTAGAAACAGCTTTATACATTGAAAGCTTAGGAGTGACTTATATAGATGTAAATATGGGATGTCCTATGCCTAAAATCACGAAAAATGGATATGGATCAGCACTATTAGAAGATCCTGAACATGTTAGAGAGATGATGGGAGCAATAAAAAAAGCATTGAAACCAGAAACAAAACTTTCAATGAAGATAAGAATAGGATACAAAGAATACAAAAATCCTATAGAGTTAGCAAAAATTGCTGAAGAACTGGGGTTACACCATATAACTGTCCATGGTAGAACAAAGGAACAGATGTATAGTGGAACTGCTAATTGGGAAGTTATAAAGCAAATAAAAGATGCTGTATCAATTCCAGTGATAGGGAATGGTGATATTTTCACAGCAGAAGGTGGTTATGAAAAAGCTATGGAATCAGGGGTAGATGGAATAATGCTAGCTCGTGGAATATATGGGAATCCATGGTTAATTCAACAAATTAGAGAAAAGTTTGAAACGGGAGAAGTAATCACGAAAGTTACTTATATAGACAAGATAAACATGGCACTCCTACATATAGAATATATGAAAGAGGATTATCCAGAAAAACAATTTAATTTCGAAATTAGAAAACATCTATGCTGGTATCTAAAGGGAATAACTGGTGGAAGTAAGGTGAAAAACTTGTTAAATAAGATAGATAATTATGATGATATAGCTAAAGTTTTGATAGAATTGAGAGATAAATTAGGGATGGTAGATCTACCCTATAGAGAGGAAAAAACAAAGAAAATATAAATATAAAGCGAGGTATGGTAATGAGTAAAGAAACTCCACTCATGAAACAATATAAAGAGATAAAGGCAGAAAATCTAGATAATATCTTGTTTTTTCGATTAGGGGATTTTTATGAGATGTTTTTTGACGATGCTGTTATAGCATCAAAAGAGCTAGGGATAACTCTTACTAGTAGAAATAAAGAGAAGGGGCAAAGTATTCCATTAGCAGGAATTCCATATCACTCAGCAGCAGGATATATCTCAAAATTAGTAGCTAAAGGATATAAAGTAGCTATATGTGAGCAATTAGAGAAACCATCTGAGGCAAAAGGGATAGTAAAAAGAGGTGTAGTAAAGGTAATAACACCAGGGACAGTAATAGATACAGACTATCTAGATGATAAGAGTAATAACTATCTGTTAGGAGTTATTATCAGAGAAAAAAAATCAGGAATATCATATCTAGATATAACTACAGGTGAGTTTAAAGTAACAGAACTAGAGGGAGAAAACATAATAGCAGCTACACTTAATGAAATATATAAGCTATCTCCTACTGAAATATTAGTAGAAAGTAGAACACTAGAAAAATTTAATATAGAGTTTAAAGAATACAAAAAACTTAATGAAGTTGTGATAAATCCATTAAATAAGATTAAAAATCCTGAAGATTTATTAAAAAAATATTTCAATGTGATTTCATTAGAAAGTTATGGTATAGATAGAAAGGAACTAGCAGTAGAAGCTGGTGGATTTGTACTTGAGTATGTATTAGAACTACATAAGTATAATGACCTACCAATTCAAACTATAGGGTATGATAACAGAGATAATTATTTGGAACTAAATTTAGCTACACAAAAAAA
>JAGLEA010000061.1 GCA_023145315.1 Psychrilyobacter sp. | reverse complement strand
AAAACATCTATGGGTACAAGGATGTTAAAAAAAATGATTAAAAACCCCCTTCTAGAGATAGATAAAATAACAAAAAGACAAAAAGATATAGGGTATTTTATTGATGAAGTATTAGTTCGTGAAGATATCCGTGAAGGTCTAAAAAGTGTCTACGATATAGAAAGGTTGATAGGGAAAATAATCCTAGGAACAGAAAATGCTAGAGATATGATAGCTTTAAAAAAATCAATAAAATCATCATTAGAAGTAATCAAAGTATTAGGGAAAAATCAAATGTTTTCAACCAATCTAAATCGATTAGTAGAAATTCATAATATGATAGAAAACTCTATCGTAGAAGAACCACCATTTTCTGTACGAGAGGGTGGGATGATAAAAACAGGACACAATAAAATATTAGATGAGCTACATACGATATCTAAATCCGGTAAAAACTTCATACTAGAGATAGAAGCTAAGGAGAAGAAAAAGACAGGGATAAAAAACTTACGAATAAAATATAATAAAATATTTGGATATTTTTTAGAAGTAAGTCGTGTAAACTCACACTTAGTGCCTGATGAATATATTAGAAAACAGACATTAACTAATGCTGAACGGTACATAACTCCTGAACTAAAAGAATATGAATCAACTATATTAAACGCTAAGGGTAAGATAGAGGAGTTAGAGTACGATCTTTTAAAAAAAATATCAGGAGAACTAATATCAGAGATAAAACTCCTACAAAAGCTAGCAAATGGATTAGCCTATGTAGATGTAATAGCATCTTTAGCTCATATAGCAACTAAAAATAATTATGTTTGTCCAACTGTTATAGAAAGTTATGATCTAGATATAAAAGATGGTAGACATCCTATTGTAGAAAAATTAATACAAGGGGAAGAATATATAAGTAATGATATAAAATTAGATACTGAAACAAAAATAATAGTATTAACAGGACCAAATATGGCAGGAAAATCTACATATATGAAGCAAGTAGCGTTGATAATATTAATGGCACAAATGGGATCATATGTTCCAGCAAGTGAAGCAACTATTGGTATTGTAGATAAGGTGTTTACACGAGTAGGAGCTAGTGATGATCTAGTGAGTGGGCAATCGACATTTATGGTAGAAATGAGTGAGGTAGCCAATATAGTAAATAATGCTACAGATAGATCATTTGTAATATTAGACGAGGTAGGTCGTGGAACTTCTACATTTGATGGATTATCATTAGCTAGTGCTATTACTGAGTATATACATGATAGATTAGGAGCAAAAACTATATTTGCAACTCACTATCATGAGTTAACAGAATTAGAATATAAATTAAAATATCTATCAAACTACAGGATAGAAGTTAGTGAAGCCAATGATGAAGTTGTTTTTTTACGTGAAATAGTAAAGGGTGGAGCAGATAAATCATACGGTATAGAAGTGGCTAGATTAGCTGGGCTTCCAAGTGAAATTTTATTAAAGGCAAAAAAACTACTCCATACACTAGAAACTAAAAAAGCTATAATAGAGGAAAAAATAGGTGAAGAACAACTATCTTTATTTGGTGGTTCCCCTATCCGAATAGAGAAACCAAAAAAAGTAGTACCTCAAATAACTAAAAGTGAAAAAATGGTATTAGATGCTGTATCAAATTTAGATGTAAATAATTTAACTCCATTAGAAGCTATGATGAAATTGAATGAGTTAAAAAAATTAATAACTAGCTGCTAATTGATATTAATATAGGGGGTAATTATGTTGAAAAAAATATTACGTTACCTAGGTGGAGTACTCTTTATAGTATTTATCTATTTTAACTATATAAAAGAACCAGAAGTGCTGGAGAAGAATACAGAAGATAAGATGATAACTAGTGGGGTTTCTTATGATGTAGAAAAATATCATATAGAAGCAAATAAACAAATAGACGATACGAAAAAAAATATAAGATTATTTGAAAAAGCAATTGCAAAATTTGATGGAATGAAACTATCTGGAGATGATGCAAAAGTAGATAGTACTAATAACTTGTATCTTAATAATAATATAGTGGGAATAGCGACTAATGGATGGAAGTTAGAAGCTAACGAAGCTCACTATGATACTAAAGCTGAAAAAATATACGCTAGTAATAAAGTAAAGGCTTATAATGAGGAAAAGGGAATAACGCTATATGGTGATACCATAGTAACGGATACTAAATTAAATGATTTAAATCTAACTGATGATATCAGAGTTATGACTAAAAATATGCAACTTAGTGGTAACTATGCACACTATAATAATAGTACGCAAATATTAGATTTAAAAGAAAATATAAAGATTAGAGGTCGAAAATTAGGAGCTCTAGAGATGGATGAGGTATCAGGGTTATTTACAGAAATAACTTATGATGGTAAGAAAAGAATCATTCATTCAAAAGGTGACTTTGTTTTATATTACAAAGGCGCTAATTTAAGAGCCAAAGATTTTGTTTATTATGAAGAAACGGGAAACTTTACTATTTCAGAAGATGTAGTAGTAGGATTTTCATCTGGAAGATTAACAGTCGAAAAAATAAATTATGTAGCAAGTGAAAATAAGATGTACTTTATAGGGCCTGTAAATGGAACTTATGGTGAATACAGTATAGAAGCAGATAACGGAAGCTATGATAGCACAACTAACTTATTAGACATGAGTGGAAATATTAAAATAAAAGGTGAAACGAGCTTATTATTGGCAGACATAGGAACTTATAACATCAAAACAAATGATCTATATATGACATCTGAAAAATTAGTTAGATATACAGATACAGATATGAAAGTTTTAACAAAAGATTTTACTTATAATGAAAAAACAAAAAAGTTTAATTTATTAAATAGCTATGATTATAAAGGTAAAGATTTTGAGAGTATAGGTCATGAACTTTACTATGATGAAGGAACTAAAATAGGAAAAATCATAGACGGAACTTTTAAGAGTCCAGAAGTAGATGGAAAAGCTAATAAGGTAGACTTTAATATGGCTACTAAAAAATACTCATTTGTAGGAGATGCCAAGGCAAAGTATAGTGGTTCAACTCTGACTAGTCAAAAAATAGATATAGATGATGTGACAAAATTAGTGAATATAGACGGAAGTTATACTATCTATAATCCAGAGGATAAAACAACTTTTTATGGTCAACAAGCTATATATAATATGACTAGTGGCGATCTAATATCTAATGGAAAGATAAAAGTAGTACAAGAAAATAAAATACTCACAGGAACGAACCTAACTTATAACTCTATAACAGGGTTAGGAGAGATAGAAAGTAAGGTGGTAGTAACAGAACCCAAAGGTGCAAGGATGGTTGGAGATCACGGGAAATTTAATACTAATAGTTATGTAGAAGTCATTGGAAATTTGAAGATAACAAATGAAGGTACAACAACTTATGCTAATAGTGGAAAATATGTTTTTGCAGATGAAAAAGTATATATTCCAGGCAAAATAAAAACAATATCTAAAGATGGTAAGATGACAATGTATGATGGTGTTTATTCTATAAAAAATAAGAGAATAATCGCAAAAAACTTTAATGGTGTTAGTGGAGATAAAAAAGCTAGTGGAAATATAGTAAATTATTATCTAGATAGAAGTGTAGTACAACTAGATGAAAATGTTATCATAGAAACTCCTACAATGAAGTTTGTTGGAAGTCAAGTGGAATACTCATTTCTAACAGATGATATATCAACTCATAAACCATATAAAATATATTATCCAGACTATGTTATGGATGGAAAAACTATGAAAGGCAACACAGAGGATGAGGTAGCAACTGCAACAAAGACTACCATTAATTCTTCTAATGGTGAAAAATTATATGGTGATTTTGTATATGCAGACATGAAAAATAAGCAAGTAGATTTAAATGGAAATGTAAGGGCATTAGCATATAATATAGATAAAAAAACAGGGAAAAAAATACCAGTTAAAATAAGAGGAAAAACAGCAAAAATATTTTTATATGATAATAAAGGTGGTAATTTAGCTATATCACGGATGGAAATAAAGGAAAAAGGTATATATGAATATCAAGATATGACACTAAAATCTGATTATATGGAAATAGATATGATAAAAAATCTAGCTCTAGGACGACACGGAAATAAGCTAAATATTGATGGTCAAACTGATGTAGAAGCAGAAATTGCAGATATAGATATGAATACAGAAATAGTTAATCTGATAAATAATGTAAAATTTAGAGATAAGGATAAAGATGGTAAGATAACCACTGCTACATCTGATAAAGGTCAAATACGAAATAAGGAAGATATTGTAATTCTTCGTGAAAATGTAGTAGCAGATACAGAAGCTAATCATATAGAAGCGGATTATACAAAATACAATATTGAAACTGGAATATTAAACGCAAAAGGTAATGTACGTGTAGATTATAAATAAGGGGGCATAATTTGAAAAGTATAATAGCTCAAAATCTATGTAAAAGTTATAAAAAAAGAAAAGTTGTAAATGGAATAAGTTTAGAAGTACATAAGGGAGAAATTGTAGGACTATTAGGGCCTAATGGAGCTGGAAAAACTACAACTTTTTACATGATAACAGGAATAGTAAAGCCTGAATCAGGACACGTATTCTTTAATGAACAAGATATAACTAGTTACCCTATGTATAAGAGAGCCAATCTAGGAATAGGATATCTAGCTCAAGAACCATCAATATTTCGTGATCTAAGTGTAGAAGATAATATTATGGCAATATTAGAGATGAGAAATATAACAAAAGAGGAAAGAATTAAGAAAAAAGATGATTTATTAGAGGAATTTAAACTTACTCATGTTGAAAAATCAATGGGATACTCGTTATCTGGTGGAGAAAGAAGAAGGGTAGAAATAGCACGAACCATTGCAAATGATCCAGATTTCATATTACTAGATGAACCATTTGCTGGAGTAGATCCAATAGCTGTAGAAGATATTCAAGAGATAATAAGATATTTAAAGAAGAGAGGACTAGGAATACTAATCACAGATCATAGTGTAAGAGAAACCCTAGGGATTACAGATAGAGCATATGTTATGGCGAGTGGAGAACTGCTAGTAAGTGGATCACCACAAGAGATAGCAAATGATGAAAGAGCAAGGAAGATGTATTTAGGAGAAGGATTTAAATTAGATTAAATTAAAATCACGGAGGAGATAGATGAATCAAATACTAACTGGGAATGAAATTAGAGAAAAATTTATAGAATTTTTTAAAGAAAAAAAACATAAACATTATGAAAGTGCATCATTAATACCTGATGATCCAACACTTCTACTAACTGTAGCTGGAATGGTGCCCTTTAAGCCATATTTCTTAGGACAAAAAGAAGCTCCTACACCTAGAGTAGTTACACATCAAAAATGTATTAGAACCAATGACCTTGAAAATGTAGGTAGAACTGCTAGACATCATACTTTTTTTGAGATGTTAGGAAACTTCTCATTTGGAGATTATTTTAAAGAGGAAGCTATAACTTGGTCTTGGGAATTTATCACAGAAGTATTAAAGCTAGATGCTGAAAAACTATGGATATCTGTATTTACAACTGATGATGAAACAGAGGAGATATGGAATAAGAAGATAGGTGTACCAATGGAAAGATTAGTTAGGCTAGGAGAAGATGATAACTGGTGGTCAGCAGGTCCTGTAGGATCATGTGGTCCTTGTTCTGAGATCCATGTAGATCTAGGTCCTGAGTATGGTGGTGATGAAAATTCGAAATTAGGTGACGAAGGGACAGACGATAGATTTATCGAAATATGGAACTTAGTATTTACTGAATACAATAGATTAAAAGATGGAACTCTAGAGCCTTTACCAAAGAAAAATATAGATACAGGTGCAGGATTAGAAAGAGTAGCAGCAATGGTGCAAAACAAAGCTAACAACTATGAAACAGACTTAATCTTACCACTAATAGAAAAATCAGGAGAACTTACAAATACAAAATATACATTTGGTAAGGATGATAAAATAGATTTTTCACTTAAAGTAATATCGGATCATATTAGAGCAATTACATTTATGATTAGTGACGGAATACTACCATCAAATGAGGGAAGGGGATATGTTCTTAGAAGGATATTAAGAAGAGCTGTTAGACATGGTAGATTATTAGGAAACAAACAGAATTTTCTATATAAATTGGTAGATACAGTAATCGAATTAATGGGTATAGCTTATCCTGAGATAATAAAAAATAAAGATCATATTATAAAGATGATAAGAATAGAGGAAGAAAAGTTTTCAACTACATTAGATCAAGGTATAATAATAGCTTTTGATGAGATAAAGAAAGCAAAACAAGAGAATAAAAAGATATTAGATGCCAGTGTAGTTTTTAAATTATATGATACATTTGGATTTCCGTTTGAACTTACAGAGGAAATATGTGAAGAGGAAGATATGACTATTTCACACGAAGATTATTTATCTAAAATGGAAGAACAAAGAGAAAGAGCAAGATCTTCAAGAGAGATCGTAAAAGAAGCAGGACAAGATGAATTTATAGAAAGATTTTACGATGAAAATGGAACTACAAACTTTCTAGGTTATGATACATTAGAATCATTATCAAAATTAATGTTTGTTAATAACTTAGAAGATGAGAAAGCTGTATTAATATTTGATACAACTCCATTCTATGCAGAATCAGGAGGGCAAAAAGCAGATATTGGTAGGATAGTAGGAGAGGGAATAGAGTTAGAAGTATTAGATGTAAAAAAGCAAAAAGAAATATATATGCATACAGTTAAAATAATCTCTGGAAAGGAAAAATTACTAGAGGGAATAGAATTAGATCTAATAGTAGACCGTGAGAGAAGAGATGATATAAAGAAAAATCATACAGCAACACATCTTCTACATAGAGCATTAAAAATAGTGTTAGGAGATCATGTAGCTCAAGCAGGGTCACTAGTATCGAAAGATAGGTTAAGGTTTGATTTCTCCCATTATGAAGGAGTAACTAGAGATCAATTAGAAAAAGTAGAAAAACTGGTGAATATAGAGATAGCAAAAAATATACCACTAAATATCTCGACAATGAGTATGGATGAAGCCAAAGTAAAGGGTGCAACTGCACTATTTGGAGATAAATATGGTTCAGAAGTAAGAGTAGTAGAAGTTCCAGGATTTTCAACAGAACTATGTGGTGGAATCCATGTAGAACGAACTGGTGAGATAGGATTATTTAATATCTTAACAGAGGGTGGAATAGCAGCGGGAGTAAGAAGGGTAGAAGCTACAACAGGATTTGGAAGTTATAAGATGATGAATAGTATGGAGAGAGGATTTATTGCACTAGCAAAGGTTCTAAAAACAGATCCATATCATGATCATTTATTAGTAAAAGCAACAAAAATAGTAGAAGACTTAAAAAACACTACTAAAGAGATAGAAGTTTTAAAATCAAAATTAGCAACTTATGAAGCAAATTCATTATTTGACAATATAGAAGAAATAAATGGTGTAAAAGTACTAATCCATAGTTTTAAAGGTAAGGAAGCAGGTGGATTACGTGAAATAGTAGATAAAGCCAAGGATAAATTAGGAAGTTGTGTAGTAGTTTTAGGAACAGATAATGGAAAAGCTGTATTTGCTGTAGGAGTAACAAAGGATCTTATGGGGAAGGTAAAGGCAGGAGATCTAGTTCGTGAAATAGCAAAAATTGCTAATGGTAACGGTGGAGGAAGGCCTGATTTTGCACAAGCTGGTGGAAAAGATGGAGATAAAGTAATAGAAGCTTTAGCAGTTGCAAAAAAACTATTAGAAGAAAAATTATAGGAAGAGGTATAAAACTATGTATAAAAAGTACTTGTCACTAGACGTTGGAGATGTTAGAATAGGAGTAGCAAAATCAGACATAATGGGTATGATAGCGACACCTTTAGAAGTTATTGACAGAAAAAAAACTAAAGCTGTTAAAAGAATAAAGGCTTTATGTACGGAATATGAGACTAAAACTATAGTTATAGGAATTCCTATAAGTTTAGATGGAACTGAAAAACGTCAAGCTGAAAAAGTAAGGGAGTTTATGGCAAAATTAGTGAAAAAAATTCCTGAATTAGAATTCATAGAGATAGATGAGAGGCTATCAACAGTATCAGCTGATAAGATGTTACAAGCTAATGGAGTAAAGGGAGCTATAAATAAACG
>JAGLEA010000060.1 GCA_023145315.1 Psychrilyobacter sp. | reverse complement strand
AAAAAGAAAAATTAAAAATAGATTGAAAGATCGTAAGGGAGGCAACAAAATTGGCTAAAATGAGAAAATCGTATATGTATAGAATTATATTTGTAGCAATAGTAATACTGTCTGCAACATGGTTCTCTATAACAAAACCAGTAAAGTTAGGATTAGATCTAAAAGGTGGAGTTTATGTATTATTAGAAGCAAAACCTGAAAATGGACAAATATTAGATAAAGAGGCAATGGGAAGACTTATCGAAGTATTAAACAGAAGGGTAAATGGGTTAGGAGTATCAGAATCTTCAGTACAACAAGTAGGAGATAAAAGGGTAATGGTAGAACTACCTGGAATCACTGATACAGAAAAAGCTATAGATATGATAGGTAAAACAGCACTTATGGAATTTAAAATTCAAAGTTCAGACGGTACTTTAGGGCCTACACTATTAACAGGTGGAGCTTTAAAATCATCAGCAGTATCATATGATAACTTAGGAAGACCGCAAATAGCTTTCGAAATGACATTAGAAGGAGCAAAAACATTTGCAGAGATAACAAGAAACAATGTAGGAAAACAACTAGCGATCACAATGGATGGAGAGGTTCAAACTGCTCCTAGAATCAATGGTGAAATTGCTGGTGGAAGAGGAGTAATAACAGGTAACTATACAGTAGAAGAGGCTAAAAATACAGCAGCACTTCTAAATGCTGGAGCACTTCCTGTAAAAGCTGAGATATTAGAAACTAGATCAGTTGGAGCAACATTAGGAGATGAATCTATTGCAGCTTCTAAAATGGCTGGAATAATAGCTTTAGCACTTATAGCAACATTCATGGTTATCTTCTATAGATTACCAGGATTAGTAGCAAACTTAGCATTAATTTGTTTTGGATTGATAACATTTGCAACACTTAATTTCTTTGATGCTACACTAACACTACCTGGTATTGCTGGTATTATATTATCAGTAGGTATGGCAGTAGATGCTAATGTAATTATATTTGAAAGAATAAAAGAAGAATTAAGATTTGGAAATTCTGTAATGGCTTCAGTAGAAGCAGGATTTAAAAAAGCATTTAGTACAATCACAGACTCAAACATCACGACCCTTATAATAACTACAATCTTATTCACTTTAGGAACAGGACCTGTAAAAGGATTTGCAGTAACACTAAGTATTGGTGTATTAGCATCGATGTTTACAGCAATAACTATAACTAAAGTATTACTTAGAGGATTTGTAATGATATTTAAAATAGACAAGCCAATCTTATTTGGTGTTAGGGGGAAGGAATAGTGAAAATAAATATAATTGAAAATAGAAAAAAATTCTTTACATTCTCAACAATATTAGTAGCTTTGTCATTAGTAATGTTAGTAACAAAGGGAATTAATTATGGTTTAGATTTTACAGGTGGAAATTTAATCCAAGTGAAATTTGAGAAAACAATAGAATTAAAGGAATTAAATCCGATATTAGATGAAATTTCTAAAGAGATTCCAGAGGTATCAAGTATTAGTAGAAAAGTACAAATATCAGATGCTGGAGAAGTAATCATAAGAACTCCAGAAATGAAAGAAGGGGAAAAAAATAAATTTTTATCTTTATTAGAAAATAAAATAGGGAAATATGACTTATTAAGATCTGATAAAGTAGGAGCTTCTATAGGAAGTGAATTAAAAACAACTGCTATCACAGCACTAATAGTAGGAATCTTACTAATAGTAGGATATATTACAATTAGATTTGAGTTTAAATTCGCAATTGCAGCAGTAATAGCATTATTTCATGATGTGTTAATAGCTGTAGGAGGGATTGCATTACTTGGATACGAAGTAAATACACCATTTATAGCAGCTGTTCTAACAATACTAGGATATTCTATAAATGATACTATAGTAGTATTTGATAGAATTAGAGAAGTAATAAAAAAGAAGAAAGTAGGAACATTAGGAGAAGCTATAAACTTAAGTGTTAACCAAACACTAACTAGATCTATAAATACTTCATTTACTACATTCTTAGCAATATTAGCAATCCTATTATTTGGAGGAGCTAGTTTAAAAGTATTTATCACAACTTTATTAATAGGAGTATTAATTGGAACATATTCATCAATATTCTTAGCAAGTCCACTTATCTTTCTTTTAGATAAGGATAAAAAATTAGAAGATATAGGGAATCATACAACTAAATAATTACTAAAAATTAAGACCCTTGAAAACATAAAGTTTTCAGGGGTCTTTTCTGTTAATTTTTATTATATACTAGTTTTCTTAATTAATTTTTAATAAAAGTATTGACTTAATAATCCTAAAGTGTTAATCTGTATCTATAAATCGGACAAATCAGTAGTACATAAAAATTGGAGGTATAATAAATGAAAAAATTTAAATTAATAACAGCAGGAATAATAGCACTAACATTTGTAGGATGTGGAAGTAGTGATACTAAGGCTGATCCTGGAAATATTGCAATAAAAAGCACAGTAGTAAAATCTGGTAAAAAAAGTGAAGATGCATTTAAAGCAACTTTACCTCAACACAAAGTTAATGAAGGAACAATAGAAACAACGCAACAAGCTTCAATAGATGCAAGTACAATTTATGAATCGACTGATGAGAATAATAATAAAATTATTTTTTATGCTT
>JAGLEA010000006.1 GCA_023145315.1 Psychrilyobacter sp. | reverse complement strand
TCGTTTAAAAGTACCGCTTACTACAATACATCTATCTATTATTTTAAAATTAGCATTTAAAATCAAACTATCTAAATTTTCAAAAGTTATCAGGATCATCTTCTTAGATATTTTTCTAGCTGTATGTATGATATTTTGTTGCATTTCTTTTGTTACATGACAAAATAAACCATATGGAATATCTATTATAGAAGTATCATATATATCTGTAATATTGTGCATGTCACCATGAGTAATTCTAGTTTCTAAATTAAAAAATTCAAGATTTGTTTTACAATTACTAGCATTTTTTTGACTAATTTCGTAACCACAAATATCATATCCCATAGAAAGTCCTTCTACTAAAGTAGTTCCAACACCACAACACGGATCAATAATTTTTGTAGAAGTTTCTCCTAAAGAGGCTATATTCACTAAAGCTTTTGCTGTACGAATATTAAGAGAATTAGAGTATGAACAAGGTTTTTTCTTGTGACTTCTCCATAGTCCATTATTTTTATGACTTACTCCAAAATACCAGTTATCGCCATATTTAGTAACTCCTAACATAATGCTAGGAGACTTCATACTAGGTTCCCCCTCTATATTGTCACCGATTTTCCATAGTACTTCTAATCGCTCGTGATAGCTCACAGTAGAACCGTATAGTTTTAAAAATTCTACTTTAAAATTATCTACTGCAACTTTATCACAATTAATTTGGGCTAAAAGTTCAATTAAAGAATTATCGATATGAGTGATATCTAATCTTCTTCTGATAAAAGGACTATTAGAAGGGTCAAATTTTTTGTTTGAAAAAATAACTTTATCTGTAGGAATAGAGTTAAAAATAGTCCTCATCTCTAAAAGACAGAGTTCCTCCTCAGTAGTGGGGTAATTAATTTCATATAGATATTTTATATTTATTTTCATAGATCATCTCCAATTATACTTTAATTATTAAAAAAGTGCGATACAAAGTATCGCACTAGCGTTGAAGTAACTCGGTACCTCAACTAAAATTGGACAGGCTAACGTCTCAAAATAATTATATCATTTTTAATAAAAAATTACAAGTATATTATATATAAATGTGGTACCTGAGAAGGGACTTGAACCCTTAAGGGATTGCTCCCGGGGGATTTTGAGTCCCCTATGTCTACCGATTCCATCACTCAGGCATCTACAAGAAACATTATACTAGTAGTTTAGATAAAAATCAATAGCTTTTTGATTTTTATGAAATAAACTTTCAAAACTGGTTCAAGAATTGCCAATCAATCTCTCTCTCGAGGAATGTGTTTGAATAATTTAAAATTAAATAAAAGAGGTAGTAGGAACATAGGCAATATTAGATTGAACATAAAATTAAAAATTTTAATTTTATAAATTTCAAAGGATTTTTGGGATAGAAAGGTATAATCAGGGGAATAGTGAAGATAGTAATACAGTGAAAATTGTGGTATTATATATTTTAAATAAAGGGAGTAATATATGAATATAGAGATTAGGAAAATAATAGCACCTATAATAATTTTATTAATAATATTTTTATCTGGGGTAGTAGGATACATAGAGATAGAAGGGTATAGTATTATAGATGCATTTTATATGACTTCTATAACTCTCTCTACAGTAGGGTTTAGTGAGGTAGAAACACTTAGTCCAATGGGAAAGATATTTACATCTTTGCTAATACTGTCAGGAATAACTGTTGTTGTGTATACTCTAGGGAATTTGACAAAGTTTTTTGTAGAAGGGGAATTAAAAAATTATTGGAGAGGTAAAAAAATGACGAAAAAGATGTCTAAATTAGAAGAACACTATATTATCTGTGGGGCTGGAAGAACAGGTAAAAAAATTATTGAAGACTTTATAAAGAAGGATTTAAAATTTTTAGTTATAGAAAAAGATGAAAAAATAGTTACTAAATTAAGAGAAATTTATGGTGAGAAATTGATGTATATTTTAGGAGATGCGACAAAAGATGAAGTTCTTCTTCAAGCAAATATTAGGACTGCTAAAGTGCTAATATCTGTTTTATCTACAGATGCAGATAATTTATTTCAAATCCTTACAGCAAAAGATCTAAATGAAGGCATACAGATAATAACACGAGCAGTTGATGCAAGTAGTGAAAAAAAGTTGACACGAGCAGGTGCCGATTTTATAATTTCACCATTTGAGATAGCGGCAGATAGGATAATAGCAACTGCAACTCAAAGTAATTTAATAAGTTTTGTCGACGTATTTAGTAAAAAGTCAAAGATAGAAGGATTAACTTTTGAGTTAGTAGAAGTGCAAGAAGGGTCAGAATTGGAAGATCTTACACTTATGGAAGCAAGAATACCAACGAAAACAAATTTAATAGTAATAGGACATGAAGTAGACGATACAATGAAAATAAATCCAACATCTCAAGAAATGTTGAGAAAAAATGATAAGTTGTTAGTATTGGGGACGAAAGATCAAATTAATAAATTAATAGAGATAGCTTCGGTATAGAAGTAGGAGGAACTATGTATATTTTATTGAGTATAGCAGCACTTTATATTTTGTTTTTCGTGACAGGCGGGAGAAGCAGAAGGATGAAAAGTAGGATAAGAAAGACGATGGCTTATGAAAACGTCACTGTAATCCCTGAAGATGCTAAGACAGAAGGCTTTATTCCTTTGGAAGATGATGAAATTGGTGAATATGTTACAGAATCAAAAAGTTTTTTCATAAAAGAATTTGAAATAGAAAGTGAGAATGTAGATGAAAAAATGAGCTACCTTGCTGTGTTTCCTAAAAACTATGATGCTAATAAAAAGTATCCAGGATTATTTTTGCTTCATGGGTTGAGAGATATTGGACATGATTGGATTGCAAAAGCTAGATTATTAGATCATTACGAGCTTCTTTTAGAGGAGAAAAAAATAGGTAGTATGATAATTATTTTACCTAATTCAGGGTACAATAGTGAATCTTGGTATAGTGATTTTAAAAAGAAAGAAAATAAGAGATATGAAACTTATTTTGTAGAAGAATTAATACCTGATGTAAAAAGTAGATTCAATGTTTCAAACTTGGGTATTTCAGGGTTTTCTATGGGTGGTTATGGAGCTTTTAAATTAGGGTTAAAACATCTAGAATTATTCCAAGTAATAGGTAGTTTTGCTGGTGCTATAAGCTTAGTAAGGTTGTCTATAAATAAGAGGGTTACAAGAGTTGTTAAATTTATATATTTACCTGAGTTTTTATTTAAAAGTGAGGATAAAGAAAGATTTATAACTATTTTTGGGTCGTGGGGAAGGGAAATCATGAAGGAAGACCCCTATACACTTATTAAATATTTAGATAAAGCAGAGCAACAAGGAAAAAACTTTTACCTCTCTGTAGGAGCGGAAGATAAAGAGCCTTATTTAATGGTTCATCAATGGGTTGATATGATTGGCAGGATTAAAAGGTTTAATTTTACATTTCAAGGAAGGATATACAAGGGAGAAACTCACACTTGGAGTTATGTAGCAAAAGATTTAGGGAATTTTCTTAAGTATAGCTGGAGTAATTTAAAATAAAAGTTGACATTATCTTTATGATAGTGTAGAATTAATTTGTCTTTAAGAGTGCGGGAATAGCTCAGTTGGTAGAGCGTCAGCCTTCCAAGCTGAATGTCGCCAGTTCGAACCTGGTTTCCCGCTCCAATAAAGACTAAAAAAAAGTAGATATCGCGGGATAGAGCAGTCTGGTAGCTCGTCGGGCTCATAACCCGAAGGTCGTAAGTTCAAATCTTGCTCCCGCCACCAAATAAACTTTTTAACTAGCTTTCGAGCTAGTTTTTTTTTGAAATTAGGAGGAAAAAATTGAAGATAATAAAGCAAAGTATATATGGAAAAAGCTTTAAAATTCAAAAAAAGATTGAAGAAAATACAAGAGATTCTTCTGTAAAAGTAAGGGGATGGATCCTTATAATAGTAACTATAGGATTAGCGGTATTTAGTCTTTTAAATGTTGCTAGTGCTAGTTTTTATATGTCAGTTGTAAAATATAAAGATGAGTATCATTTTATAAAAAAACAAGTTATATTTTTAGTTGTTGGAATAATACCACTGTGTGCAGGGTTATTTTTTAACTATAAATATTATAAAAAAGTTAAGATAATGAAGTTTTTAGCTTTGTTAACTTTTGTATTGTTTGGAATCTTATTTATAGGAACTATATTTAGAATAGATGCCATAGTTCCATCTATAAATGGTAGTAGACGTTGGATAAAATTAATAATTGTCCCTTTTAACCTTCAACCATCAGAATTATTAAAGATAGTTTATGTGATATTGTTGGCAAAGGGATTAGAAGGTTGTAAGGAGAAAAAACATAAAAATTTAGAAATCATAAAAACTGTAGCACCTGTAATAGGATTTTTTGTTTTAGCTGTATATTTTCAAAAAGATTTAGGGACAGCACTTCACTATATAGCTATAGCATTAGTGATGTTGTTTTTTACGAATATAGAATTAAAATATATATTTAGAGTAATAGGAATAGTAATGGTTATAGGTATAATTTATGGAAGTTACTCTTATTTTTTAGGAGATACTACATCTTACCGTAATAGACGTATAAAAGCATATGTAAACGGCGTAATCTACGATGAATACGACAATGGTGATGGTTATCAAATAAAACAATCATTAATAGCTATAGGAAATGGTGGAATATTAGGTAAGGGCTTAGGTCGTGGGACACAAAAATATAGTTATCTTCCTGAAATGCATACAGATTTTATTTTAGCTTCTGTAGGAGAGGAATGGGGATTTGTAGGGACATCTTTAATGTTTTTAGCTTACATCATCATACTTCAGTTAGGAACAGCAATAGCAAGATCTTCTAAAGACTATTTTGGAAAATACCTGGCTATAGGTATTACAGGATATCTGTTTAGTCAGATAATTATGAATGTATATGTTGTAACGGGATTAATGCCAGTGACTGGAATTCCACTGCCTCTCATGAGTTATGGTGGAACTTCATTATGGACTACATTATTAGCAGTAGGGATTTTATACAATGTTAATAAAAATTCTACAATATCTGTTGAGGAAAGGTAAGATGCAAATAAAGAAAAAAGAAGTTAAGGAAAAAATATATAATAACGCAATCAAAATTTTTAAAGCTAAAGGTTACAAGAAAACAACGATGAAAGAGATCTCGGAAAAATCAAAAGTTCCAATAGGAAATATTTATATTTATTATAAAAATAAAGCTGATCTATTTGATTCGATAGTATTTGAGGTATATTCAAATTTAAAATATAGCCATATACATGAAAAGCTAGCAAATATAACAAATGATTTTGAAAAAACACCACGAAAACTTTTGAAGTGCTATATAGAAAATGTAATAGCAAAACCGACAGAGTTTACTATTTTATTTGATTCTTCATCAGGAACAAAATATGAAAATTTTGTAGAAGAATTAGTCGATATGAGGTGGGAAAAAACTAAAAGTATAATACCCTCTAATGGAGATCCAGAATTTGTTAGACTTTTATTAAAGTCAGGAATTACTAGTATTATTGATATATGTAAAAAATATAAAAATGATGAAAAATTATTGCGATATTACCTTGTTAAATTTGATTATTTTTTTAGGAGTGGTATAGTTGGGACGAGAAAAGAAAAGTAGTTTGAGTTTAGTAATATTAAAAATCAGTTTATTTTTAATATTTAGTATATCTATCTATTCATCGCCTTTACGTATAGGTGTAACTTCTAATTTTAATTCAGAGACAGTTAAATTTATAAATAATCTAGATACTACACTAGAAATAGAAATTATTTATTATAATAATTATGAAATAATGAACAGTGATTTACTAGATAAAAAAATTGATATTACAATGTTTCAAACATTAGATTTTTTAGAAGAGTATAATAAGAAAAATAAAACCAATCTCCTACCGTTAGTTGAAATGTATGTAGAATCTATGGGGATATATTCATTGAAGCACAACTCTATAAAGGGAGTAAGCCATGGATCGACAATTATTATACCTGAAGATACGTCTAACCAAAAAAGAGCTTTAGAGTTTTTGGAAACCATGGGATTAATAAAACTTAACCCTATAAGAACAAAAACTGCAATAAGGAATATTATATCAAATCCATTTAATTTAGAGATAGTTGCAGTTGCTAGTAATTTGATGACAAGATATTTAGAAGTAGCAGATTATGTAGTGTTAAATGGTGAAATAGCAACAAATGAAGGATATAACCCTGAAAAAGATTCTCTAGCTTTAGAAAACTTTTATAAAAAATATATAAATGTTTTAGTGACTAGGGAAAAATTTATAGAAGATAGAGAAGTGGTTAAGTTTTCTGAATTATTGAAAAGTAAGGAAACTAAATTATTTATATTGATGAAATATGGAAATAATATAAGTTTTATGGAATAGACCTGAGAGAAACCTTATTTTAAAGGTTTTTTTTGTTTTAAAATTCTATAATCGTGTGCTATACTTATATTAAGATTTTTTAATAAATGAAAATTAGGAGGAGCTATGGTAAAAAAAGCAAGAGTAATCCTCCACTACGATATGGATGCATTTTATGCTTCGATTGAGATAAGAGATCGACCAAAACTAAAAGGTAAATCAGTTATAGTAGGAACTAGTGTCATAACAACGTGTAACTATGAAGCAAGAAAATATGGGCTCCACTCTGCTATGAGTGTTGTAAAAGCTAGGCAACTGTGCCCAAATGGTATATATTTACGAGTAGACGGTCAGAAATATGGGGAAGTATCTAGACAAATTAAGGAATTGGTATTAAAAATTTCAGCTAATGTAGAGTTCATAGCATTAGATGAAGGATATATAGACATTACAGATATTATTGATAAATATCCATCTCATCTAGAATTTGCAAAAAGATTTAAAAAAGGAATTTTTAAACATACAGGATTAACTTGCTCCATAGGAATTGGCTATAATAAATTAAGTGCTAAATTAGCTAGTGAGGCAAAAAAGCCAGGAGGTATAACTTTATTTTCAGATAATAATATTTTTTCTGATTATATTTCTGATAAAGGTGTTAAATTAATTCCTGGAATAGGTAAGAAAACACAAGAAATTTTAAAGGCAAAGGGGATCGTCTTAATATCAGACGTATTAAGCTTATCATTACGAGAAATAAGAAACATATTAGGCTATAATAAAGGTGATATGCTATACGAAAGATCCAGAGGTATAGATAGTAGAAGGGTAGCAATTCAATCAAAAACTCATTCTATTGGAAATGAAAGTACATACTCTCTACCTTTGGAAGATAAAGAGGTTATTTCTGAAAAATTAAAAAAAATGTATATTGGAGTACACAAGAGGCTCATAAAAAGTGGTTATCGAGCTAAAACTATTACGATTAAAGTTAGATATAAAGATAGAATTACGATAACGAGATCTAAGAGCTTGGCTGTTCACACAAAAAAATATAGTGAATTAGAAAAAACATTTCAAGAAATATTACAGGAATTAAATTTTAATAAAGGTGTAAAATTATTAGGAGTAACTTTGGGAAATTTAACTAAAAATAAGATGTATCAACTAGCGTTTAAAAAAGTAGATGAAATTCAAAGAGAAAAAAATATATTAGATTTAAAAGATAAAATTGTAAAATTTTAACTATAAAATAGGGGGATAAAAATGAAAAAATTAGCAAAGGATTTTATTGAATTTTCACACAGTTCAAAGTCAGTGTTTCACGCAGTAGAGAATACAGCAAAAATATTAAGTTCAAAAGGTTTCAAAGAGATTTTTGAAACAGAAAAATGGGAATTAGAAAAAGATGGAAAGTATTTTTTCAAGAAAAACAATTCAGCTTTAATGGCTTTTACTATTGGTAGTGGAAATCTTCAAGAAAAAGGTTTTAAAATCACTGGAAACCATACTGATACACCAGGATTTAGAATAAAGCCAAGTCCAGAAATGCTAGAAAACGGATATTTAAGATTAAATACAGAGGTATATGGTGGTCCAATCCTCAATACTTGGTTAGACAGACCTTTAAGTATTGCAGGAAGAGTAGTGGTAAAATCAAAAAACATTTTTCAACCAAAAACAGTTTTAGTAAATATAAATAAACCGTGTTTAATTATTCCTAATCTTGCAATTCATCAAAATAGAGAAGTAAATACAGGATTTGAATTAAATAAACAAAATGATACATTACCTGTTTTATCATTAGTAAATAATGAGTTAGAAAAAAAGAATTTTTTATTAAAATTAATAGCAAAAGAAAACAATTTGAAAGTAGAAGACATTTTAGACTTTGATCTATTTTTATATGAGTTTGAGAAAGGAACGTTGGTCGGTTTAGAGGAAGAGATGATTTCAGCTCAAAAAATAGATAATTTAGGATCATTATTTTCGGGATTACATGGATTATTAGAAGCTACAGATTTTAGTGGTATAAATGTATTAGCATGTTTTGATAACGAAGAGGTTGGAAGTAGTACTAAGCAAGGTGCTGATTCAAATATGCTTCTAAATACACTAGAAAGAATATCTATCTCGCAAGGGTTATCTAGAGAGGAGTTTCTTAGAACACTAAGTAGTTCATTTATGATGTCAGTAGATGGAGCACACGCAATCCATCCTGCACAAAGTCAAAAAACAGATCCAATATTAAAACCAAAGATGAATGGTGGAATAGCACTTAAAGTGAATGCTAATCAATCTTATACATCAGATGCTCAGTCATTATCGGTTGTAAAGCAAATTCTTGAAAACAATGAGATACCGTATCAATATTTTGTAAACAGATCAGATATGAGAGGAGGATCAACAATAGGGCCTATATCTTCGACACATCTAGATATCAATTCTGTTGATTTAGGACTTGCTATGATAGGGATGCATTCTATTCGTGAACTATGTGGTGTCGAAGATTTTGCAAATCTAAAAAAATTAATAAAAGGATTTTATTCGTTATAAAAAGAAAAATGTTAGTCAGGAGTTAATATGAAAATATTGGTTGTAGAAGATGAAAAACAAATATCAGACTATATATACAAAGGGTTAGTAGAAGCGGGATACAGTGTTGATGTTGTAGATAATGGTGAAGAGGCGATTAGTTATGCAACAAATACAGGTTATGATCTAATATTATTAGATATTATGATTCCTAAAATCAACGGTCTAGAGGTTGTTAAATATTTAAAAAGTAAAAATAATAATACCCACATAATGCTTATTTCTGCTAAAAATCAATTAGAAGATAAGATTCTAGGATTAGATGTAGGAGCAGATGACTACTTAGTAAAGCCTTTTGAATTTTCAGAGTTATTAGCAAAAATTAGAGCTATTTATAGAAGAACACACGAGGTCAAAGATAATATTCTTGCAGTTAAAGATTTAAAATTGGATATATTAAAGAGAAGTGTTGTACGAGGTGATGAGCTAATTGAGTTAACAACCAGGGAGTTTCAACTGTTAGAATATTTTTTAGAAAATAAAAATATAGCTTTAACAAGAATGATGATCATGGAAAAAGTATGGGACATAAAATTTATTGTAGATACAAACGTGGTAGATGTCTATGTAAACCATTTGAGAAGAAAGATTGACAAGCCTTTTCCTGATAAAATAATACATACAGTGAGGGGAGTAGGATATATATTAAAAGGATAGGTGGCTACAGAAAAAACTTCATAGGAATAGCTCTATTAAAAAGCAGTATTAGAAACTTCATCATTTCGATTATAACATTTGCTACTATATTCTTTTTAAGTTACTATATTTTAAAAAAAAATTTAGATAATAAATTAACTGATGAAATAGCAACATTTAAAAGCCTTTTATTAGAGAATGAAATAAAGTTTAAGCCAGAAAAAATTATAACTAATACAAATTTACTATCAAATAATTTTAAAATTTTGATTATTAATCCCAGAACTCAAAATTTAGTTTATGTAGAATCAACTGATGAATACTATATTTTTAACAACTTTAACAGGATAAAAGGGTTGTTAGTTGAAAGAAATCAAAATAGTAAAAACTATATAACTGTGGGAAATAATAGAGTATTTTTAGGTGAGATAGTAAATGACAATCAAATATATCGATATGCTCTTATAAAAAATATGAATGATATAGCTAATTATCTAGGTTTATTATTTGTTATATTTCTAGTTTTACTTATTTGGGGAACGATTTTAAATTACTATAACTCTAAAAACATTATGAAGTCAGTATTGGTAGGAATAGATGAAATTACTAATTCAGCTAATCAAATAAAGGGTAAAAATTTAGAAAAAAGGATAAATATAAATTGTGAAAATAAAAGTATTAAAAATTTGATAATAACTTTAAACTCTATGTTAGATAGAGTAGAAGATAGTTTTATAAAAATAAATGAATTTACAGGAGATGTGAGTCACGAGTTAAAAACTCCACTGATGTCTATAAAAACCTTAATAGAGGTAGAATTAGTAAATGAGAGAACTAAGGAAGAATACCAAGAAGATCTCATAAAAATACTAGAAGAAATTAATTGGTTGGATAATATTATTCAGAAATTACTAGTTTTTAATAGAAATCCATCAACTATAGTTGATTATTTTAAACCTGTTAAAATAGAAAATATGGTGACTGAATTATATGAATTCATGGAACTTCTAGCAGTTGAAAAAAATATAAAACTAAGTTGTGAGATTAAAGATACTCAAGTTGAAATATTAGGAGATGAAGCTCTTTTAAGAGATATATTTTATAATCTTATGTCAAATGCAATAAAATATAATAAAAACAATGGTAGTGTAACTGTTTCTGTTGTAGATGAAGCTGATAGAATAGGTATTAAGATCAAAGATACAGGAATTGGAATAAAAAAAGAGAATATAAAAAAAATAACAGAAAG
>JAGLEA010000059.1 GCA_023145315.1 Psychrilyobacter sp. | reverse complement strand
TCCATAACAAAATTCATATTTTGAGATAGTTGAGCGACTAGCTTCTTTCCACTAGAAAATCTACTCTCTATATCCATAGTTTTCCCATCGATGAGAACAGTTCTTTTAGTAGGAGTATCCCCATTAGCTCCCCATTCGATATCAGCAAGTAATCTACTCTTTCCACTACCTGTAGGACCGACAATAGCTATTATCTCTCCCTTGTTAATTGTTAATTCTTCGAAAGTTTCCTTCACTTGATGTTTATTAAACCCAGGAATCAGGGTGATACTTTGAACTCCTTTATCCTCTTCTACACCTAAAAATTCTAACATTTGATTGATAAAAACAACAAGTGATTCTATAAGTTCTTCTGGTATAATTGCTTTATCCTCTAAAATATCTGGATCCAAAAGATTTAAATATGACACTAAAGTAACTTCTCTAGCTTCATCTAAGTCAACTAAGTGGTCTGTTAAAAAATCTTCTACAAATGGATATAGATCTATGAGTTCATCTATAGTTTTACTATCTATTAAATTTTTATTTATCATTATTTATCCTCCAAATCTATTTTCCTAACATTTCCCATTTGATGCTCTTCACCAATTCTAGTTTCTCCTAAACAATATGAACATAGAGCAGAAGGCATTGAGAATCTTAATTTTTTACCTTTTAAAGTTGTTAAGTTTTCATCTTTTCCATAAATAAGTGTAGAAAATTCGTATGCTCCTTGACCTGTTAATCCATTAACATGCATAGTGATAGCACGAGGATTTACCGATGTAACTCTAGACATGAATACTTCTCTCTCTGCTTGGGAAACAATATCTCCTTTTGTGATTATTACTATATCAGCTGTTTTTAACATTGGTCCAATCTTCTTAGGAGTGTTAATTCCACTAAGATTATCGATAACACATATAGCTTTGACATCTTGAATATATGGTGAACATCTGTTACATAGTCCAGCACTTTCAGTGATCAATAAGTCAAGTCCCATCTT
Source organism: Psychrilyobacter sp. (assembly GCA_023145315.1). Classification (GTDB taxonomy): domain Bacteria; phylum Fusobacteriota; class Fusobacteriia; order Fusobacteriales; family Fusobacteriaceae; genus Psychrilyobacter. Next base: position 2,399 of record JAGLEA010000059.1, on the reverse strand, counting down.
GATTCCCCATTGGGTAACTTCTTCTATATTACTTACGAAATAGTGGTCAGGACAAAGTGATGCAGATAAACCTTTTTTTACAGGTACTCCTATTTTCTCGTATAAGATATCATCATCAGTGTATAAGCAGTCAAATTTTACTACTCCTACTTTTACGCCTCTTGATTTTAAGTTTTCAATTGTTTTTATTATTAATGCAGTCTTTCCTGATGAAGGAGGACCAGATACAGTTATTAAATTCATATTTTATTACTCCTTTTGTTTAAATCCTAAATTACTCTATATACTTATTTTGCTTCTTCAAAAAATAATTTTTCACAGTGCTTTAATATTTTTCCAATATCATTATTTTTAATATAATCCCATCCTACCCACATAAATTTCTTATCTCCTAAATTATTATCAACATTAGGATTTACTGTTGGGAAAAGTCCTTGGTGAGATAGTATCTTTCCGATCTCTTCTGATGCAAAGAAATCAGCTAAAGGCTTTAATTCCTTCTCTTTAGATTTTTTAGTCAACATAAATATTGGTGAAAGTGCAGCTCCATCTTCTGGCCATTGGGCAACCATAGGTCCACCATGTCCTGTCATCTTAGTAAAGAAGTAAGGCATGATAGTTACAGCAGGAACATTTACTTTCAATTTATTAGATTTTACCATTTGAGAAGGATGCATATTTTGTAGGAGTGTTTTACCTAGCTTTCTTACACCGTCTTCCCCATAGTTTTTATATAAACTTATTAAGATAGCATTAAATAGATCAAAATCAGATATAGGTAAGCTCACAGAGTTTTCAAATTCTGGTTTTAAAAGATCAGACCAAGATTTTGGAAAAGGTCGATCTCCTAAAGCATCTTTATTTACTAAAAATACAGCAGGTACTACAGCTAGCATAGAGTAATCTCCATCAGGATCTTTTAATGATATTTCGTCGTTATTAAAGTCTTTATTATATTCATCCATTCCTGTAATATCTTTAAAGATTCCCTCTTGTTTAAATTTACCCATTAGTTCGTCTTCAAAAAATAGATCAAATCCAGCTGAGATAAACATATCAGCTAATTTTTCTGGGTGGTTAGCTTTTATCACATCTTCCTTTAACCAATCTAAACCACTAGAGGCAGCTTTTAACTCATGATTAATTTTCATCCCACTTTCTGTTTGGAATTTTTTCAATCCTTCTAATAATGGATTTTTAACAGGGCAAGGTAGAAGTCCCATTACAGATACAGCACCTTCATCCTTAATGTTTTTACTAAGATTAACATCTTCTGAATTTCTATCTTGCTCTACAATATCATTTAATAGTTCTAAGAAAGTTTCAACATTAATTTTTTTTGTTTCAAGAGCTTTTCCTATTGTTATTTTACCGATTGTGTTGATTAGAGCTTTATTATCTAGTCCTTTGAATCCTTTAGAATTTAAAAAATCCATAGTTTCAGGATACGTTGTAACGATTTCTTTTAGTGTCATATTTTCCTTAATGTAGTTCATTAGCTCACCTCATATTTTATTTTATAAGGTAGTATACTATAAAAAATATAAAAACCCTGTAACCTATGTTACAATAAATATATTTTATTAGATAGATGTTCGAAACAAAAAAATCTTTACTAAAAAAATAAAGATTTCGTAGAAAATAAAGGAGAAGTTTATGGAAATATTAGAAAAGATAAAAAAACTTAGTGTGTTTAAAGGGATAGAAGAAGAAAAATTAAAAGAGATATTTAAAAATTTAAATTATAAAATTAGGAAAGTAGAAAAAGATGAAGTAGTAGCCTTTAGAGGGGATATATTAGAAAGCTTGATTATCGTAACATCAGGAGAAGTATATACTGAGATGCAAAAACTAAACGGTGACTCAATAGTTGTAGATAGAATTACAATGGGAGTTCTAGCTGGAGCGTTTATCTTTGGAAAAGACAATAGATTCCCAGTAGATGTAATAGCAGAAAAAACAACGGAACTTGTCTATATTCCAAAAGAAGAAATTCTAAGATTATTTCAGCAAGAAACAATTTTTTTGCAAAACTATTTGGGAGTAATAAGTAATAAGACACAATTCTTATCTAAGAAAATTTGGTTTTCTTTTACAAATAAAAGTATAAATAACAAGTTAATAGCATATTTGCTAAATAATACAGATAGAGATAATATAGTAACATTAAAAAACTCTATAAAGGAGATAGCACAGATGTTTGGAGTAGCTAGACCATCGCTATCACGAGTATTAAAAGGATTTATAGACGATAAGATTTTAATGAGAATTGAAACAAATAAATTTGAAATCATATCAAAAGAAAAATTATTAGAAAAAGTAGATTAAATACTGCAAAATGGAGAAATCAATTGTCTCACTAAAAAAAATTGACTTTTAATGGCGTCAAATGTATAATT
>JAGLEA010000058.1 GCA_023145315.1 Psychrilyobacter sp. | reverse complement strand
CCAACAAGTTTAATAGCAAAAGAATCAGGAATTGCAACAGGAACTTTATTTAATTATTTTAAAACAAAAGATATTTTAATTAATGAAATTTTTTTTAAAATAAAGTTAGAAAGAAATACTTATATAAAAGAAAAAATTAGAAAAGATGTAGCATCTAAAGAAAAATTAAGAGATATTTGGACTTACTTTATAATTTGGAGTGTTGAAAACCAAAATAAAGATTTTTTCTTAGAGGCTTTCAAACAGTCGGATTTTATAGATAAAGAAACAATGAAAGATACAAGAAAAAGTCATCAATATGTCTTAGATACTTTTAATGAGTTAGTGAAAAAGGAAAAGATAACAGAAGAGAGTAAACATATAATAATATTAAATTTTATAGGTAGTTGTACCTATACTAGTAAATATTTTATATTCACTAACGAAAAGTTTGATTTGAAAAAATCAGAGGAATCTTTTGAGAGGTTTTGTAAAGGGATAGATTTAACGGATGAAGACTAAATAATAAAAAAGGAGATGTGAAATGAAAAAAAAGATAGGATTACTCTTAATATTACTAAGTTTTAACTTGTTAGGAGTAGAAAAAATAGATTTAAATGAAGCATTAGATAGAGCGTATGAGAATAACTATGATTATCAAAATGCGAAGATAGATATGGAAAGTACAGACCTACAAGTGAGAGAGGGATATAAATCAGCAGGACCAAAAATAGAATATAATGGTGGATATTCTATAGCACCTGATGATAATAAATTTCGCATGAGAAATGGAGCTTCAACTAATCAAAGAATCAATCATCAATTAGGGATAACTCAGCCAATTTATAATGGTGGAATAATATATTCTGGAATAAACATAGCAAAAAAATCACAAACATTAATGAGTTATAGTCTAGCAAAAAGTAAGAGTGATTTAAAATTAGGAGTTATAAATGCTTATCTTAATGTATTAGGACAACAACAATCTGTAGAAGTATATAGAAAATCATTAAAAGAAGTAAAAGGTGCTGCAGATCTAGCAGAAAGAAAATACCAACTGAATGTAGTATCAAAATCTGACTATCTGCCACTAAAAACAAAATATATATCGACACAAGCAGACCTTGTAGAAGCAGAGAATCAATTAGAAATATATAAAATTGAATTGAAAAATATTATTGGAATACCTGTTAATGAAGAAATAATTTTAGTAAATTTAGAATTTAGAAAATACGACTTGGGATTAGTAGACTTAAATGGAGACATAAAGTATGCACTATCTAATAATAAAGAAAGTCAAATTTCAAAATTAACAACAGAGATAACAGAGGAAAAAGAAAAGATAACAAGAGCAGATCTATTACCTAAAATAAATGCCAATTTAATGTATAACTCTGAAGATGAACATACGAGAAATTCAATGGATAAATGGTATTGGACAGCAGGAGTAACAGTAAATTGGACATTATTTGATTTTGGTAAAAACTGGGATACATACTCTAGATCAAAAAATGAAACAAGAAAAGCAGTAAATCAAGAGAGGAAAACATTAGATAACTTAGAAGTAAAAATAAGAACAAATTACATCAGTTTAGTAAAATTAAATGGAGTATTAGAAACAAGACAGGCTGAAGTAGAAGCTTCAGAAGAGAACTATGAGTTACAGAAAAAGAAATATAATGGTGGGATAATATCTATTACAGACTATCTATTATATGAATCTCAACTAAATAATTCTCAGTTAGCGTTAATAAGAACAAAATTAAACTATTATTTGGCATATGACAAATATTTAGAAGAATTAAAATAAAAGTTAATAAAATTAGGAGGAAACTAATGAACAAAATAATGAAATTAGGAGCTATGGTATTACTAGCTCTAAGTATAATAAGTTGTGGAAAGGAAGAAAATGAAAATAAAAAAGAGATAATATATAAAAGTGTAGAAGTTATTCCTGCCAACAGAGAAGAAATCAATATTGTCGCAACTTTTTCAGGAACATTAAATGCAATTAAATCTGTAGATGAGATGACAGATGGACCTGGAACCGTAGTTAAAATTAATTATAAAAATGGTGATATGGTAAAAAAAGGAGATGTAATAATAGAGTTAGAAGATCAATCAACAGAATCACAATACTTAGACTCTAAAGCAAAATATGCAAGTGCTAAGTCTGATTATTTAACTAAAAAAAGTACATATGAAAAATATAAAACGTTATACAATGAAAAATTAATATCACAAGAGGAGTATAATAAAGTAAAGAATGGTTATTTGGCTTCTAAAGGGATGTATGAATCATCTTTGGCTAATTTGAAGAATAGTAATAAAATACATTCAGATCTTAAAATGAAAGCAAAATTTGATGGGAAGTTAGCCAACTTAGAGTTTGAAAGATACCAAAAAATTAAAAAAGAAACAAGAGTATTTTCTATAGTAGATGATAGAGAGCTAAAGGTTTATGGTGGAATAGATTCTAAAAATATGATAGGAATCAAAGAAGGTGCAATAGCAAAAATAGAGGTTGAAAATTCAAATAAAATAATTGAAGGGGAACTTTATGAAGTGAACCCAGTGTCGGATCCACAGACAAGAAAATTTGGTGTTAAAATAAAAATGGGAAATAAAGAACATGCTTATAGACAAGGAATGTTCGCAAAAGTAGAGCTTCAAACTGGAAAAAAAGAAGGAATATTAGTACCAAAGAAAGCTTTAATAGTTGAAGAACTTAGTAACTATATCTTTATAGTTAAGAAAGAAAGTATAGAACTAGGTGAAGGAGAAACAAAAGAAAAAAAGGAAGTTTTAATAGCTTATAAAGTTAAGGTAGAGTTAGGTTCATCGAGTGGTGAAAATCAAGAGGTTATAAGTGAAAAATTAGAAACTAAAAATACAGTAATTGTAGCAGGTCAATATTCATTAAGTGATGGAGACTATGTAAAAGAGTCAAAATAAGAAAGTTAAATAGTAGGAGGAAATAGATGTCATTATCGTCAATGTCAATAAAAAGACCAGTTGCAGTAATTTTAATGATGGTTACATTAGTCATGGCAGGGGTTATGGGGTTAAAAAAAATGCCTGTAGACCTAATGCCAAACATGAATATACCAGTAGTACTCGTTAGTACAACCTGGATTGGAGCAACACCAGAAGATATAGATAATATGATTACAAAAAAAATAGAAGATGCAATGGCAAATGTAGAAGCTGTGAAAAAAATGACTTCTACCTCATCAGAAAATAATTCAGGTGTAGTATTAGAATTTGACTATGGTGTAGATGTAGACAAAAAAGTATCAGAGGTAGAAACACAACTAAATAATATTAGAAATGATCTCCCAACAGATGCAAAAACCCCAATGGTTTTTAAAGCTAAAGCAGGATCAACAACAATAATTTCAGTTAATGTACTATCAGATGATCTAGTTTTAGCTAAAAGTTTAGCAGAAAATAGAATAAAAACACGATTTCAACAAATAAAAGGTGTTGGAAGTGTAAATGTCTTTGGTGGATACGAAAAAGAGGTAAAAGTAGAAGTAAACCCTAATAAAATAGAAGCTTATGGTATGAATATAGATGATGTATATAATATATTAAGAACTTCAAGTTCAAATATCCCTGCAGGCTCTATAGAAGAGGGGGAAAAAAAATATCTTATACGAGTAATGACAGAATTAAAAACTGTAGAAGATATAAAGAATATTATTATTAGTAATGAAGGTGGAAAAGTTTTATATTTAAAAGATGTAGCAAATATAAGCTTAGGGAATAAAGATGTAGAAAGTTACTCTAGAATAGATGGGGTAGATTCTATATCAATATCTGTAGAAAAAGCTTCTGATGGTAACTCTATCATCATAGCTGATGGTGTAAAAGATGCAATAAAAGACTTAGAGAGATCTCTACCATCAAAAATAAAACTTCTAGTAACACATGATACTTCAAAAGATATATCTAACTCGATTAGTAGTGTAGTAAACAGTGCTATAACAGGACTAATATTAGCTACCATTGTATTGTTTTTATTCCTAAGAGATATCAGAGCTACCATGATAATAGCTATGGCTATTCCATTGTCTATAATGGGTTCGTTTTTCTTTCTAAATATAGTAGGAGTAGGAATAAATATAATCTCATTGATGGGACTTTCCCTGGGTGTAGGAATGTTAGTAGATAATGGAGTAGTAGTACTAGATAATATATATCGACATATGACAGAGCTAAAAAAACCAATATATGAAGCATCAAAAGATGGTGCGAGTGAAATGATGATTCCGATACTAGCTTCTACGGCAACAACAGTCGCAGTATTTCTACCTTTAATAATCAATGAAGGAATAGCTAAAGAAATATTTTATGGTATGTCTTGGGCAGTAACTTTTTCATTAATTTCATCTTTATTAGTTGCTATGACTTTCGTTCCTATGATTTCTAGTAAATTATTGAAATTAAAAACAGAAGAAAGTGTAGATGGAAAATTGTTTTCAAAAGTAAAAGATCAATATTTAAAATTACTAGAAAAAACACTAAATAACAAGAAAAAGACTCTATTAATCATAGTTATAATGTTTTTTGTCATAGTAATACCAGCTGCATTGACTACAGGTGGAGGATTCATACCTCCTTCTGATGATGGTGTATATGTAGTAACTGGTGAAACCCCAGCAGGTTTGACAATAGACAAAATAAATGAATTAGCAAGAAATGTAGAGGCAATATTGAAAGCTGATAAATATACAAATAGTATAGAAACATCAGTAGATTCAAATGGGTTTGCAGTAAATGTAAGGATAGGAAATAAAGCTGATAGAGACAAAAATGTTTTTGAGATAACAGATATGATTCGTGATAAAGTAGGAAATGTTCCAGATGTAGATATCAATGTAGCTGATGGTTTTGCAAAAGGTCCTGGAGGAAGTGAAAAAGATATAGTCCTAGATCTAGTGTCAAGTAATATAGGACAATTAGAAGTGTTCACACAACAACTTTATGTAGAACTTCAAAAAATGCCAGATCTAGGAGATTTTTCTAGTGGACTAACAGGTGGAAACCCACAAGGACAGATAGTGGTTGATAGAGAAAAAGCAAGGTATTTTGGAGTAAGACCATCAGAAATAAATAAAATAATTTCTTATGAAGTCTTAGGTGCCACTCCTATAGAATTAAAAACAGATTTAGAAGAGATTGATGTAAATGTAATGTTACCACAGGAATATAAAAAATCTCTTTCAAAATTAATGGGAAGTAAGTTAAAAACAGAAAGTGGTGCAATAATAGAGCTTTCAGATGTAGCTCACCTTGAAATAATAGAGGGACCAGCAGAAAAGCTAAAGTTAAATAGAATAGAAAAAATAAATATCAGTGCAAATGTTAGAAGTGGAAAAAATGCCCAATTAGTAATTAATATGATAAAGGAAAAAATCGAAAAAATAGGGATTCCTGACGGTATTGTTTATAGTTTTGGTGGAGAAAATGAGATGCAAACCGAAGTAATGGGAGAACTATCAGAGGCTTTAATGATTGCAGTATTTCTTATATTTGTAATATTGGCATCTCAATTTGAATCATTAATATTACCATTAATAATAATGGGATCAGTTCCATTATCAATAATGGGAGTATATGCTGGGCTTATGATAACTAGAACAAGTTTTGATATAATGGTTATGGTAGGAATAGTAATGTTATCGGGAATAGTTGTAAACAATGCCCTAGTATTAATAGATTATACAAAATTATTGATAGCTCGTGGTCACACAAGAAGAGCGGCGGTACTAGAAGCAGGAAGAACAAGAATTAGACCTATATTAATGACTTCTTTGACTACAATGTTAGGAATGGTTCCATTAGCACTTGGGATTGGACAAGGGTCAGAGATGTATCAAGGAATGGCAATAGCGGTTATATTTGGATTACTAGCATCAACTTTATTGACATTAATAGTAATTCCTATACTATTTGAAGGTGTAGAAAATAAAATTGAAAGATCTAAAGAGAAAAGAGCAATAAAAAAAGAGAAGAAAGAAGCTAAAAAAATTAAGAATATGGAAGAAAAATAAAATCAAATATTAAGGAGATAGCTATGACAAATGGTTGCGATTATAAAGAATTAAGGATAATGTTTGATGGATCTTTAGAAGAAATACTTCTAAATGAATTGAATAGATATAAAGAATTACGATATGCTATTATACCGAAAATGAAAGTTTCTTGGAATTCTAAAGTAAAACATCTCAATACCCATGTTTGGCCGGGAGAAGATAAAGTTTTAATAGTTGTACTAGAAGAAAAAGAATGTTATGAACTAATAGAAACATTTTTAATTTTAAAAGACAGTTTAAAATATACTATAACTTTTGACATTGTGGTAAAAGCTTTAGAATATGTTAATTTTCAATAAAAAAATAAAAAGTGAAGATTGTGAAACCACAATTTTCACTTTTTGTGTATAAAAATGATGAAATATGTATTAAAAAAAACTTATTTTTTTAAAAAAGTCTTGAAAAAAAACAAATGATTGATTATAATACATAGTGAAAAGAAAATTAAATACTTAGGAGGTTATTTGTGAAAAAATCTATTTTAGCAATTTCCGAGAGGAAAGAAATTTTAAAGCAAGTAAGAAAAGAGTTAGTTAGTGAATATGAAGTAATAGCATTTAATAACTTTTTAGATGGGTTAGATATGTTAAGAGAAAGTGATTTTGATATTATACTATTAGATCAAAATATGACATACTTTACATTTACAGAGGTTAGAAGAAAATTAAATGGTATAGGAAAAGATTTTGTAATTGTTGGATTAATAGAGGATGAAACACCAGAAGTATTAAAAGACTTAAAGGATGCAAATATCTATAACTATTTATCAAAACCACTACAAATCAAAGAGTTTAATAAATTAATTGTACCTGCATTAGAAAATTTAACTGTTCTAAAAGAAAAAAGAAAGTTAGAACAAAAACTATCTGAAACAGAGGAAATAAATGAGATAGTAGGTCAAAGTAGTAAGATAAAAGAAGCTAAAAATTTAGTAGAGAAGATAGCAGAAAGTGATTTGACGGTTCTTATAAGTGGTGAAAATGGAGTAGGGAAAGAATTAATCGCTGCAGAAATTTGTAAAAAGTCAGATAGAAGAAAAAAATCTTTTATTGTAATTAGTTGTGCTTCAATGTCATCAGACATTATAGAGTCAGAATTATTTGGTTATGAAAGAGATGCTTTTCCTGGTTCAGGAGCAGGTAAAATAGGGATTTTAGAAGAAGCAAACGGTGGAACAGTATTCTTAGATGAAATAACTGCTTTAGACGTAAAAGCTCAAGCAAAATTACTAAGAGTAATAGAATACGGTGAATTTAGAAGAGTTGGTGGAACTAAAACAAAGAGAGTTAATATTAGATTCATTGTTTCAACTAACAAGAATTTAAAAGCAGAAGTAACGAGTGGGAAATTTAGAAGTGACCTTTATCATAGATTGACAGCATTTCCTATCGAAATAGCACCACTTAGAGAGAGAAAGGATGATATTCCTCTATTAGCAAACTACTTCTTAAATAAAATAGTTGTAGATATTCATAGAGAGATGCCTATAATATCAAGTGATACAATGAAATACCTTATGGAATATTCGTATCCTGGAAATATTAGAGAATTAAAAAACATAATAGAAAGAATGGTGATATTATCTACTGATAGAGTTATCGGTGTAGAAGATCTACCGTTAGAAATAAAAATGAAGTCAGATACATTAGAAAATAAAACAATAATAGGATTAGGACCATTAAAAGAAATCCTAGAAAAAGAAATTTATAATTTAGCAGATGTAGAAAAAGTAGTAATTGCTACTGCACTACAAAAAACAAGATGGAATAAGCAAGAAACAGCCAAATTATTAGGAATAGGTAGAACTACACTATATGAAAAGATTAGAAGATATAAATTAGATCAAAAAGTATAAAAAATAAAAAGAAAATTAAGGGGTAAAAAAATGGCAATCAGAAGTATGAGAAAAAAAATGAAACCGGTAATTTGGATAATCACGATAGGATTTTTCATATCTATGCTAACTGTAATAGTTAGTAATATAAGTATGGGAATGAAGAATAAACAATACGCTTTTAAAGTGAATGGTGAAAAAGTTGCAATTCAAGAATTAGAAAGAGGAATAAATGATACAAGTAATTACTATAGTAAATACTTCACTGCAACTATTGATAGAGATGAAGCGAAATCATTAGCTGTAGATAGAATCGTAACAAATGAATTATTAAAAGAGATCGGAAAGGATCTAAAAGTAAAAGTTAGTAGTTCAGAAGTAAAAGAAAGGATGAATCAGGTGCATGCTCAAGTTCCAGATAAGGAGCAGTTTAGCAGAATGCTGAAAGCTCAAGGGTTTACAGTAAAAACTTTTGAAATTTCATTAAAAGATTCTATAATGGTTGAAAAAACAAGAGATAAAATATTAGCAAGTGTAGAAATAACAGATCAAGAGAAACAAACTGAATATGAGAATGAAAAATTTGGATTATATTTAGGAAAAACTTATGAAGAAGCAACACCTATGGTAGAAAAAGCACTTAAAGAAAAGATGGGAAATAAAGACTTAATCAGAATGATTGAAGTTAAAAGAAGAAATGTAAAAATAGAAGATGTAAGAGAAAACTATGGTAATATTTTACCTGTTGTCGAGTTTGGAGAAGAAGGGTATGAAATCACTAATATAGATATTTCAAAAACTTCATTATATCAAGCTTACTATGGTGTAAAAGATTATGCACAAGCTAAAATAAATGCGACAAAATCTATAAAAGAAGATATTAGATTAGCAAAAATTGCAGAAGAAAAAGGTGCAAAAAAAGATGAAACATTACCAACAATGGTTAAAATAGTGGATTTAAAAATGCAATTAGTAGAAAATATGAAATCAAAAATTAAAGTATCTGATGCAGATGTAAAAGTGTATTTTGATAAAAATAAGGAAGCTTATGATACTCCTGCTAGTTTAGATGCGAATATAGTTCAGTTAACTGTAAAAGCAACTGATGAAGATGCTACAAAAGCAGAAGAAAAAGCTAAAAAAATATTAGAAGAAGTAACCCCTACAAACTTTACAGAGATGGCAAAGAAATATTCAGAAGGACCTAGTGCTACTAATGGTGGAGATTTAGGTTGGTTTGGAAAAGGACAAATGATTCCTGAATTTGAAACAGCTGCCTTCACAGGTGAAGAAGGGAAAATATATCCAGAATTAGTAAAAACACAATTTGGATACCATATAATATTTGTAGAAAATAAAAAAGTAGAAGATGAACAAGAAAAAGTTAAAGCTGCTCATATCTTAATAAAAGTAGCTCCAAGTGTAGAAACTTTTGATAAAGTTTTAGAAACAGCCAAAATTACTGCTGAAGATATCAAAGCTAAGAAATTAACTTTTTTAGATGAAAGCTCTAAAACAAATTCAAAATTTAAAACTGCAGAATACTTAAATGTTGGAAAGGATGGATATATCAAATCTATAGGTTATGCAACAGAACTTTCAGAAAAGATGTATGCTTCTAACTTAGGTGATGTTAAAGCAGTTAAAACTGGTGAAGGAATCTTTATATTTGAGAAAACAAAGGAAGTTAAATTTAAAGCTGCAGA
>JAGLEA010000057.1 GCA_023145315.1 Psychrilyobacter sp. | reverse complement strand
TCCTTAAAAAGTAAGACTTCTAAAGTCTTGCTTTTTTTTTGATCTTTTTCTGTGTGATAATAAAACAAAAAAAAACTTTTATTTATAATAGAAATGTAATACACTATATCAGTAAGCAAATTATCGAGTTAAAAATATCATTTACAAGGAGTTGAACAAATGAATTATACGGCAGAATTGAAAGAGATGTGTAATGTAACAAAAGGATGTAACCACGGAGCTTCACCAATCCCAGTAGAGGGTAAATGGGTTCAAGCAAAAGAAGTAAAAGATATTTCAGGATTATCACATGGTGTAGGTGGATGTGCTCCTCAACAAGGTGCCGCAAAATTAACTTTAAATGTAAAAGATGGAATTATACAAGAAGCATTAATAGAAACTATAGGATGTACAGGAATGACTCATTCAGCTGCAATGGCATCTGAAATCATTACAGGAAAAACTATATTAGAAGCATTAAATACTGACTTAGTATGTGATGCAATAAACGTAGCTATGAAAGAAATATTTATTCAATTAGTATACGGAAGATCACAAACTGCATTCTCTGAGTGTGGATTACCAGTTGGATCTGGATTAGAAGATTTAGGAAAAGGTTTAAGATCAGCGATCGGTACTGTGTATGGATCAATTGAAAAAGGACCTAGATATTTAGAAACAACAGAAGGATATATCACAAAGTTAGCTTTAGATGATAATAGAGAAATTGTTGGTTATGAATTTGTTCATATGGGAAAAATGATGGAAGCTATTGCAGATGGTGTGTCAGCAACTGAAGCATTAGAAAAAAATATAGCAACTTATGGAAGATACTCTGAAGGTGTAGAATACATCAATCCAAGAAAACAATAATAATAATAATAAATGATTTTAAATATTTAGGAGGCGAATACTTTGGTTAAATTTGAAAATATGGAAAGAAGAATGGAAGGTATCGAAGAATCAATGGCGTTACACGGAATTAAAAATTTAGAAGAAGCTAGACAATTATGTTTAGATCTAGGTGTAGATGTAGAAGAAATCGTAAGATCAACTCAACCGATTGCGTTTGATAATGCAGTTTGGGCTTATACATTAGGTGCAGCTATTGCTGTAAAAAATGGAACAAAAGTTGCTCATGAAATAGCATCTTTATTAGGACACGGTTTACAAGCATTCTGTATCCCAGGATCAGTAGCATTCCAAAGAAAAGTAGGATTAGGACATGGAAACTTAGCAGCAATGTTATTAGAAGAAGAAAATGAGTGTTTCGGATTCGTTGCAGGACATGAGTCATTTGCAGCAGCAGAAGGAGCTATAAAGATAGCTTTATCAGCAAATAAAATCAGAACGAAGCCATTAAGAGTTATGTTAAATGGTCTTGGAAAAGATGCAGCTTACTTAATCTCAAGAATTAATGGATTTACATATGTTGAAACAAAGTATGATTATCATACAAGTGAATTAAAAATTGTTAGAGAAAAGAGATTCTCTGAAACAGCGAGAGGAGATGTAAGATGTTACGGTGCAGATGACGTAAGAGAAGGAGTAGCTATCATGCATTTAGAAGGTGTAGAAATCTCTATAACTGGTAACTCAACTAACCCTACAAGATTCCAACATCCAGTAGCAGGAACTTATAAGAAAGAAGCTCTTGAGCAAGGTAAAAAGTACTTCTCAGTAGCATCTGGTGGAGGAACAGGAAGAACATTACATCCAGATAATATGGGTGCAGGTCCAGCATCATACGGACTGACTGATACTATGGGAAGAATGCATTCAGATGCACAATTCGCAGGATCATCATCTGTTCCAGCTCATGTAGAAATGATGGGATTAATCGGAATGGGTAACAATCCAATGGTAGGATGTTCAGTAGCAGTAGCAGTAGCAATTGCTGAAGCAGTAAACAAGTAAGAATAATATATATATAATAAAAGTCTAGGATTAATTTTCTGGGCTTTTTTTTATTTTTCTAGAGGAATAATTAAATTATATAGTATATAACCTAATAGCAGGAAATAACCAATAAAAAAGGAAGTGGTATCGTGATTTGGATGGTAGTATCAATGGGGCTAATAATTGGAAGTTTTCTAAATGTATGTATATATAGAATACCTAAGGGGGAGAGTGTATCGTTTCCTCCTTCTCATTGTCCAGTGTGTAATCATAAAATAAAGTGGTATGAAAATATACCGGTGTTTTCATACTTTATACTGCTACGAGGTAGATGTAGTAGCTGTAAAAATAAAATTTCGTTACAGTATCCATTGGTAGAAATTTTGACTGGTGTACTGTTCTATATATTTTATTTAAAATTTGGATATACTTTGATAACTTTAAAATACTTAGTATTTACCGTTCTTTTAATTGTAGGAACAGGTGTAGATTTAGAGCACCACTTTATACCAGATAGAATAACGATTTCTATATTGGTTGTTGGGCTAATCACTTCTTTTTTTACAATTGGATTTGAAAGTAGTGTTTTAGGAGCAGGAAGTTTTGCATTATTTTACATAATATTATACGGATATGGTGAAAGTACAGGATATGAAATTATGGGGTTTGGAGATGTAAAATTAGCTATGGGAATTGGCGCAATGGTAGGGTTTGTAGATTTATACACAGTGTATATGTTTATAAATATAGCTTTTATAACTGGTGCAGTAGTAGGAGTTACTTTACTTGTATTAAAACTTAAAACAAGAAAGGATATGGTAGCTTTTGGTCCCTATATATCATTAGCAGGATTGGTTATAGCATATATTAGTTAGTTTGAGGTGATGAAATGGTAGTAAAAAAGCAAATGAAAAGTAAAGCTTTCACTTTAATAGAAGCACTGGTAGCACTAACGATACTATTAATGGGAATGTTTCCAGTCGTTACTATAGCAAATAGAGCTATTTTTTATCATCAAAATGCTAGTAAGTATGAAGAAGCTGGTAGGTTGAGTCAAACTATGGTAGATTACATAAAATCAAGAGGCTATGATGAGTTAAAACTTATGATCGATAATTCAAATGACCTATCTTTTAAAGAAAAGTATGAAGTAATAAAAGATGGTTCGTCTTTTACAGTAGAAGATTTTGGGTATGTTAATGTTTTTAGTTCTGATGATGATTTTAATATAGAGCAGGATTTAATAGTACTTAACTCAAAAGGAATAAATTTGAATGCTGTTACAATCTATATTGAGATGGATAATATAAATGGGGTATTAAAGAAAACTGATGAAACAAATGATCTATATATAGATCCACCAACAGGTCAAACACGAAGCGATGTATATGATGATGATATTATATATGGAAAAATTGTTTTTGGGATGGGGAGCAAATTAGAATCAAGCGATCCTAACCTGACTGATACAGGTAGAAGTAAAGAAGTGATAACAACATTTATAATAACCCCTCTAGAGAATTGGAAGTGATAATATGAAAAAAAAAGGATTTACTCTAATAGAAACAATGATAGCAATAACAATAACCATTATGATAATGGCAATGATTGGTCCCATGGTAAATGCCTTTATTAGGGTTCAAGACAGATTAACTAATCAGTCTAAAGTTGATGGTAATCTCAACGAAGTGATATTTTTTATAAAAAGAGATATGAAAAATGCAAAAAATGATGGTGATGTAGGAAATTTAGGTGATAAACCAGCAGGAGTTTTTGATGTTAATGGTAATTTATTATTAGAAGGAGATATAGGGAAAAAGGTAATTATATTTACTGATACAGAAGAGATTGATGATGTAACTAATGAATTAGTACGAAAACATAGATATGTTAAATATGAAATGGTAGGAGATGAGTTAAAGGTAGGTGTGAGTTCAGATTTTGCGAACTTTTCAAATTCTACAACAATTTTAGATAATATAGAGGATGTAGAATTTAAATATAAAGATAGAATACTTATGTTTTATTTCAAGTTAGCGATACCTGATAGATTAGATGGAAAAATAAACTCTGAGGTAAGAGATATAGGTATCACAAAAATTAATTTTCAATAATAGGTGGTGTAGGAATGAAAAAAAAAGGAACAGCTTTAATACTATCTATGTTGATGCTAGCATTTTTTTTGGTACTTACATTGACTATGTATAGCATTGCTAGAAACAGAAACCTAAGATCGGTATTTAAAATAAAAGGTATGAAATTAGACAGTGCTCTAAATAGTGGATTAGCACTAGCACACTACGAACTGTATTTAGCAGATGAATATGTGAGTAAAGGTCGTTTGTATTCTACAACAGTAAATCGTGGGGACTCATATCCTAATACAACTCCTACACAAACAACAAGATATTATGACTCAACTATAGATCCAATTGTTCCTATAGTAGGTCAACATTATACAGGTATTGTATTGGGTAACTATAACGAATATTTTTCTACCTATTGGAATCCAAATATAGGAAGTGAAATAAATGTTGATAGTGGATCGACAGTAACTGACGATGTAAAGAGACAGCCATGGGTAATGGAGGAAAAAGTAGGCGTTAATGGAAAAGTTCTAAGTCGTGCTTGGGGAAATGATGGTGGAGAAAAAAGAGTAAGGTTGTGGGGTGAATCACTAGGAACAACTAAAAGAAGTATAGGTGGTTATAGATTGACAGAGATAACCGGTGTAGATAAAAATGGTATAGATTTAACTTTACCACTAGATATAAATAAAATAGAAGAAGAGGAATTATCAGCAACAGAGATAATATTTACATATGAAAAGATAATCTCCATGGAAAGTGATGAACTAACAACTAAAGATAAAAATAATATTGAGATAAATATAGTAGAGAATTATAAAGTTATATACAAAGAATTGGTGAAAGTAATTAAGAATGGAAGTAATATCCAAATAATCAGTGATGATTTAGAAGGAATGACAGTTGAAAAATTAAAGTAAGGGGGAGGAAAGATGTTTAACTATAAAGTGAATGGAGCATTAGATATAGGAAATAATGGAGTAAAAATAGCCATTTATAAGAATAAAAAATTGAAAAAATTAGATTTTATTGGATATGGAAATATAGCTGATGATAGAACTATATTACTACAAGAAGCATTAGGTGAGTTAAGTCAAAAGTATAAACTAGGAGGTAGTAAATTTACAGTAACGTTACCTGCTTCAAGGTTTAGTGTTCATGTATTAGAATATTACCGAACATTTGAAAATGATGAGGAACTAGATGATCAAATAAAAGAAGATTTAGGAGAAAAAATTCCAGAGTATGCAGAAGGTAATTATATGACTCAAAAAGAGATCATGGTAGACAAAGGAATGTTTAAAAAAATAATGACGATTAGTATTTTAGAGGAAGAAGTGGAGAGAATAACAGAAATATTAGGTATTTTTAAAATTAAAGTCTTAAGGATAATTCCAGATTTTTTGGCTATAATAAGATTAGCAGAATTGATAGTGCAAAAAACAGAAAAAGAGAGTGAAGAAAAAATTGAAAGAAATTCAATGATAGTTGATATTGGAGTGGAAAACTGTGGAATATTCTTAACAAAATCAGGCAAGATAGAAGAGATGGAAGTGGTACCTATGGGAGGAAATGATTTTACTTATTTGATAAAAGAATTTGAAGAAATAAGTTTTAAAGAAGCTGAAAAACAAAAAAAATCACTTAAACCTGAAGAAGAAGGTGATGATGCAGAACTTACAGCAGCATTGACACCATTATTCCAAGAACTGAGTGAAGCGATAGAGTTAAAATTGGATTTTTTCAACAAGAGATTAAAAGGAAAAGAAATAAGTGAGATAATACTTACAGGCGGAGGAGCTAAAACAGTGGGATTTGAAACTTATTTTAATGAATTTTTTGATATTCCATGCGTTAGATTAGAGTTGGATTTATTAAATTTGAAATATGAAAAAATCGAACAAAAAGAAGGAACATCAACTTTTGAAATAAGTACTGTCGTAGGTGCTTTAATGAGAGAGGTGAAATAGATGAATATTAAGAAAACATTAGATTTAATAAAAGAGAAAATAAAAACAAAAATAAAAGAAAAAGTAGAAACAGAAACAGAAATAGAAATAGGAACTAAAGAAAAGGGAGAAAACAGAAAAAAAATAGCTAGTAAAATAGAGGAATTAAAGTCAAAAATTTTAAAAAAGAAAGTAGGGAATTCTTCAGGAAATAAAATGAACTTTATAACAGAAAAACACAAAGAAAAATTAATGATAGAAGAGTATATTAGAACAATAATAATAATATCAACAGGAATATCTCTAGTATTTGTTTTGATTTTTATACAAATTAAATCAATGGAAAGCTCAGTTCAAGCAGAAATAGATACAGTTAATGTTCAAAAAACAGAAATTGAAAAAAAGGTGAAACAACAAAATGATCAAATAAAAGGATTGATATCACAAGTTGAAGAAAGAACACAAAATAATGTTGAGATAATGACAATTGAGAAATTATTTGATCATAAAGCAACTAAAATTTCAAAAGTTTTTTTGACACTAGGACAATCTGTACCAACTACTGCGTGGATAGAAAGCATTATATATGATGATGGTGAAGTAAGGGTAAAAGGATATGCTTTTAATGATGGTGACAAAGTCAGTCCTGAAAGCATAAGTTATATGTTTGAAGAGAAAATGTTGGAAAGTAATGTATATAAAGATATAATACTAATCTATCTAAAAAAATCAAGTAAATATGGTGAAAAAACATATGACTTTGAGTATAATTTAATATTGAAATAGATGAATAATTAGGGGCTGAATAACATGAAGTTACTTGGAAAAGAAATAAATGTTGAACATGATTTTAACAAAAAACAAAAGCTGCTGCTAATTACATTAATAGGTGTATTAGTAACAGTAATTATAGGAACTGTACTGATGAGTGTATCATTGGCAGGGTTAGCTGAGAAAAAAGGTCAGTTAGAGAAAGTGAAAAAAAATGTAGTGAGGTCGGAAGAAGATGTTGAGAGGACGAAAGCCAGGTATACAGTGATGGCAAGGGATAGAGATAAACAAATCGAGGTGCTTCAAGGGTTGTTAGATGAATTTGAAACACAACTTTTTGAGGATGATGCAGAATTTAAAGTTATGATCCAGGCTTTTTTGGATGAAACAAATATAGAGTTATTAGAGATAGGCCAAACAAATTCTGATATAGTAGTAGGAAATGGAGTATATAGAAGAAAGATAATACCTTATAGAGTAATTGGGAAAGGATCGGATATAGCAATGTTGTTTTTTCTTTTAGAGCATTCTAAATCATTATTAACAATAAAAGAAAATAGAATAGAAGTAATTGTTAAAAATTTCGAACCTGTAGAAGAGGGAGAGGATGATAAAAATTTAAATTTAGAAAGAATGGTAGAAGTGAAGTTCAAAATAGGATTCTACTCGCTAATTTCAGGAGGAAGTGTAGGAGGTGTAGGAAATGATTAAGAAGAAAACAATACTTAAACTTCTAGTAATTACACTTACTCTGACTTTCATCTCGTGTGGTGATGCAGAACCAGAAGTGAAAAAAGTAAAAACAAGACCAAAACCAACTAGTGTGATTAAAGAAGTAAAAGCAGAGGTTGTAGAAGAGAAAGAAGAAGAGTTGGAAATAAATGAAGAAGATTATATAGAGATGGAGTTTGAGAAGGTAGAAAGTCCTTTTCCGCGTTATGTAACAGCAGAGCAATATAAAAACGGTCTAAAAGCATTTTCAAGAAATCAAGAATATTTTACAGAGAATAGGTCTTTATTTAAGCAATATTATGATGGATCAAAAAATATAGTAACAGAATATGAATTAGCTATGATCCTATATCAAAATGGAAGAAAGACGGCGGTTATATATAAAACTACTGAAAAAGGTAAAAAGAGGATATTTGTAGAAGATTCAAAGAATATTAAAGTAGGAGACACGATATATAAAGTGAAAGTATTAGAAGGTAAAATAGAACTATTAAAGCAAGGTAGTAGTAAAGTAATTACTATATACCAAAGGGGGCGTTAAAATATGAAGAAGTATATAGTGGTGTTACTAATAATGTTGAGTATAGGGTCTGTGGCTTTTGGTTCTCCGGCAGATATTATACCTGATGTTAAATTTACAGAAGATTTGGATTTTAATGAAGTTAAGTTGTCAGACGCGCTAGCTTTAATGTCAAGATCTATTGATATAACTATGGTTGCTGACTCAGATGTAAAAGATCAACCTATTGATCTTTATATAACTAAGGGTCAAAGGTTAAAAGAAGTATTAGATATTATAAAAGTAACTAATGATTTAGAAGAAATGTATATAGGGAAAAGTTTAATTTTTACAAAAAAAGGAACAGGACCTACAGCTTTTATGGGGAAAGTTCTAAATAGAAATAATGAAGGAATAGAAGGTGTAAGGGTTCAATTAGGAGAAGGACAATATAAATCAGTTAGAACAGTTCAAGGTGGACTATTTGTTTTTGATAAGATAGTTCCAGGTGCCTATATGGTTAAGATTGAGAAAGATGGGTATACTCCATCTAGTGAAGTTGTCGATGTAAAACAAAATGAAGTGACTAATTTAAATATGGCGTTATTCAGAAAGAATGAAGAAGGAACAATGAAAGTGGAGAAAGAAGAAGATCAAAGTGCAGAATCTTTAGGAAGTAATATACTAGGAGATGGGAAAGCAGTAACTACGAAGAGAATTCAGTTGAAACATGCTTTTGCCGAGGATGTAGAAAAAGTTGTAACTGCAACTTTTGGAAGCGATATAACGATAACTTCGTTTCCTAAACTACATATATTAATAATCCAAGGAGAAGCTCTCTCTGTTGATACAGCTGAAAAATTAATAGAAGATCTAGATAGACCAATAAAACAGGTTAGAATAACTGCACAAATATTAGATACATCTGACAATTTATTAGAAAACTTAGGTTTCAATTGGTTATTTTCTAATAATAAAACAGATATTGCAGATGCAGGTCCAAAAGAAGGGGGAAGCTTAAAGATATTCCCGGCTACAATTATGAGTTTTGTGGATATATTTAATGATGGTAAAAATATGTTTAGCTTATCTGTAAGTATGTTGAAAACAACTGGAGATTTATTAGTATCGTCAGTTCCATCAACAGTAATAGTAAACGGTGAGGAAGCATATTTTGAAGTAAGTAGAGAAAATGTTGTAGGAACAGAAGTAAAAGAAAATGGAAGTAGTGGTAATACAACTACTTCAGATATAAGACAAACAGCAGGAACAATGTTTACGGTAACTCCAACTGTAAGAGATGGAGAAGATGGTACAGATGTAATAACGTTAGAAATTAAATCTGAAGTAAGTACTAATAAGAAAGATGAAAACGATGAGACTGAATTCCTAAAAAATCTAATAACAACAAAGGTTCAAGTAAGAGATGGAGAAGTAATATTTATAGGTGGGTTGAAGAAAACGCAAACAATACAGACTATAAATAAAGTTCCTATTTTAGGAGATATACCATTTTTAGGAACACTCTTTACTAAAAGAAACACAATAAATAATGTTAGGCAAATTTATATCCAAATAACAGCAGAAATTGTTACAGATGGAAATAAAAGAAACAAAATAGATACAGATCAGTTTAAAAATAGTTCTATACCTGAGATAGAAGTAAGAAAAATTTATAAAGATTTTAAAAAAGAAAGTGATAATGATGGAAAAGAATTTGTAGATTAATAAAAATAAATCCCTTCTAAATTTGTAGAAGGGATTTATTTTTATACTGCAAAACTACTTTGTAGGAGCTTCAATTATAGAGTGAAAAAGCTACGCATAAAAACTTTCATAAATAAATAAAAAAAGAGT
>JAGLEA010000056.1 GCA_023145315.1 Psychrilyobacter sp. | reverse complement strand
ATCCAAATATAGAAGTCAGAATTTTTAATCCATTTTCAAGAAGTTCTGGAAGAATAAAACAGTTAGTGACAAGTGAAAATCCTGTTACTCGTAGGATGCATAATAAATCATTTACAGTTGATAATCAAGTAACTATACTTGGTGGAAGAAATATAGGAGATGAATATTTTGATGCAGATCCATTGATAAACTTTGCAGATGTGGATATTTTAGGAGTGGGAAAAATCTCAAATGAGGTATCCGAGTCATTTGATGAGTATTGGAATGATAAATTAAGCTATCCAGCAAATATTATTATAAAAAAAGAAATAACTCAGAAAGATATAGAAGAATATAAAAAAAAATTAGATAAATTTAAAGAAGAAGAAGAAGGTGGAATCTATCATAAAGCATTAATTAATTCTAATTTAGCAAAATCAATAAAAGCTAATGATGTAGAGTATGAATGGGGTAAAACTAAAGTTTTATCGGATAAACCAGATAAACTTTCAACAAGTCTATCCAATGAAAAATACAATTTAACTCCTCAATTAGAGCCATATTTCAACAATATAAAAAAAGAATTGATAATTTTCTCGCCGTACTTTGTACCAGGTGATGCAGGAACAGAATATCTGATAGATTTAGTAAAAAAAGGTATAAAAGTAAAAATATTAACTAACTCACTATCTTCAAATGATGTAGGAATAGTACATTCTGGCTACATGAAATATAGAAAAAAACTTCTGCGTGGTGGTGTAGAGTTGTATGAGATGAATGAAAGTTTAGAGAGTAAAGAGGGAAAAAAGTGGTTAGGTTCATCCAAAGCAAGTCTCCACGCAAAGTCATTTATATTAGATAGAGAAATAATTTTTATAGGATCACTGAATCTAGATCCTCGTTCAATAGTTCATAATACAGAGATAGGTGTAATGGTTGAAAGTATTGAATTAGGAGAGAATATGGCTAAAAAATTTGATCAGCAAATATTAAAAGTAGCTTTTAAATTAGAATTAGTGGATAATAAAATAATATGGAAAGGGAAAAAAGATGGGAAAGAAATAATTTTTAATAAAGAACCTTATACATCATTTTGGAAAAGGTTAGGAGTTGGCTTCATGAGAATATTACCTATAGAATCTCAATTGTAAGAGCAAAATAGGTGAAAACTAAAAATATCAAGGGAATTAAAAGGTGGCATAAAAATTGCTTAATTAATGATATATATATTAAATATATTATTAATTTTTATCTGGAGGATATGAAGTGAAAGATTTAATAGTAGTTAGAGGAGGAGGAGATATAGCCTCTGGTGTGATACAAAAAATTCATAGGGCAGGGTTTAGAGTTGTGGTTTTAGAAGTAGAAACGCCATCTTTTATAAGGAGAACTGTCTGTTATGGAGAAGCTGTCTATGAAAAAGAAGTAATATTAGAGGGAAGTAAGGCAGTATTGGTTAACGGGATAAATGAGATAGATAAGGTGTTAGATGAAGGAAACATAGCTATAATTATAGACCCTTCTGGTAAAACAATAAAAAAACTAAATCCAATAGCAGTAATTGATGCTATCTTGGCGAAAAAAAACTTAGGAACAAAGATTGATATGGCACCTATTACTGTGGGTCTTGGACCAGGATTTAGAGTTGGTAAAGATGTAGATGTTGTAATTGAAACAATGCGTGGCCACGATCTAGGGCGATTGATCTTTTCTGGGGAAGCTGAGAAAAACACAGGAATTCCAGGAGTTATAAAAGGTTATGGAGAGGAAAGGGTTATCTATAGTAAAACTGATGGAATTATAAAAAATATAAAAGATATAGGAGATATTGTAGAAAAAGATGAAACGATTGCTTTTGTAGGAGATACCCCGGTAAAATCACCTCTGACTGGACTTATAAGAGGTCTTATAAGGGAAGGGTATAGTGTTTCCAAGGGATTTAAGATAGGAGATATAGATCCTCGTAAAGATCAAATGAAAAATTGTTATACCATATCAGACAAAGCTAGAAACATTGGTGGTTCAGCTTTAGAAGCAGTACTATATCTTAGGAGAAAAATATAGTATACTTGAGAGCATTTATTTAAATAGTAAAATAAATTTGAATATAAATATAATATGGATCAAATAGGTGGGCAATTATAATGAAAGAAAATAAAATAGGATTAATACATATAAAAAAACATATTGAAAAATATGCTACTATAATTTCTTCGGTAATGAAGATAGATGTAGAGATAATTGATAAAAATATGGTAAGAATAGCAGGAACAGGTATTTTAAAAAAAGATGTTGGAGTAGTCGCAAAAGGTGCTGTTTATAAAGAGGTATTAAAAACAGGAGAAGCATATATAATAAAGGAACCTGGGAAAGATAAGTTATGTATAATGTGTACAGATAAAAATGAGTGTCCGGAAACTTTAGAAATATCAACACCGATATTTTATAATGATGAAATAATAGGAGTAATTGGTTTAGTATGCTCAACAAATTCTCAAAAAAATAAAATTTTAGAAAATCTAAACTCCCATCTTAAATTTATAAAGCAAATAAGTGAATTTATTTCTATAAAAATCAAGGAATACAACACTAATTTATTTAGAGAAAAAAGACTGAATTTTTTTAATGAAGTATGGGATTCTATAGATAAAGGAGTAATGGTATTAGATAGTGACAGTAAATTGATTAATTTAAATAACTCTGCCATGAAAGAATTAGGGTTATCTTATGGTTCGTTAAATGAAAAGATAAAAATAGAGAACAATAACGAATTTTTATTTGGAAAGGAAACATATGAGGTAACTATAATTTCAAATAATAGAAGTTATGCTATTGTAGGTAAGATGTTTGAAACAGAGGATTTTGGAGAAAAAATATCTCAAGTTTTTATATTTGATAGTATTAAAAAATTAAAGAATGAATTATATAAATTATCAAAAGAAAGAGCTTTAGGAGTAGAAACTATAATAGGAAACTCTTATCCAATGTTAAGGTTAAAAGAAAAAATAAAAAAAATTGCTCCAACGAAATCTACTGTACTTATAACAGGTGAAAGTGGGACTGGGAAAGAATTAATAGCCAGAGCTATCCATACTCATTCAGATAGAAAAAATAAACCTTTTATAGCAATAAATTGTGCGGCAATACCAGATTCTCTTATTGAGAGTGAATTATTTGGTTATGTAAAAGGAGCTTTTTCAGGTGCTAGTCTAAATGGAAGAATAGGTAAATTTGAATTAGCTAATGAGGGAGTAATATTTTTAGATGAAATAGGAGATATGCCACTTCACCTTCAAGGAAAACTACTTAGAGTATTACAAGAAAGAACGTTAGTGAGAATAGGATCAAATAAATTAATAGATTTAGATATAAGAGTTATAGCTGCTACAAATATAAATCTTAAAGAAAAAATGGAAAATAAAATGTTTCGAGAAGATCTTTATTATAGATTAAATGTGATTCCTATTGAAAGTCCTAATTTAAAGAGTAGGGGAGAGGATATATTATTAATTATAGAAAAATTAATAAAAAAACATAATAAAGTTTTAGGGAAAGCTGTTTATAAAATAGATGAAGAGACTAAAAAAATCTTATTATCTTATAAGTGGCCTGGAAATGTAAGAGAATTAGAAAATATAGTAGAATTTATGGTGAATTTATCGGATGAAAGGGGTATTATAAGTAAGGACTTACTTCCTGATAGCTTACTTTCAGAAAAAAAATCTAATATAAATATTTTAGAAGGTGTTTTAA
This sequence comes from Psychrilyobacter sp., assembly GCA_023145315.1. Taxonomy (GTDB): domain Bacteria; phylum Fusobacteriota; class Fusobacteriia; order Fusobacteriales; family Fusobacteriaceae; genus Psychrilyobacter. The sequence goes on along the minus strand of JAGLEA010000056.1, from coordinate 3,525 downwards.
CGCTAGCAAATGCAGAAAGAATTTTAATAGCAAATGCAGTAAATAAATATGGGAAAAATACAATTGGAAAAAAAGAAGCTGCAAAAGAATTAGGGATTGGAGTAGCTACGTTATATAGAAAAATTGAAAAATACAATATTTAAAAAATGTTAGCTCAGGTAAATCTGTGCTAACCTTTTTTTTTACTTTTTATTATCAAAATGATAATTAAAATATGGGAAATATAACTATTTATGCGTGATTATATAATATTGCACTACTCTGTTATCATTTTGATATTTAATTATCAAATTGATAATAGAATGTGTTTATTTTGAGAATTAAATATCTTTTTTTATATCTTTTCTTAGAAAATTTATTTTAAAAAAAATATATGTGTGAAGAGAGAATAGTAAATTCAGTATTAATTTTTAATTTAAAGTATAACTTTAAAAGTTGGCACAGAAATTGCTTATACTATATGTGAAAACTTTAATTAATTTAAAAAATATAAAAATAGGAGAGTGTCATGGAAAAAAATATTAAGTGGACAAAAAACAATATCAAGAGAACTAACTATAAAGAATGTATAGAATTCTTAAATGAAGGGGAAGTTAGTAAAGCAAAAAGCTTTCATGAAAGCTTTGATCAGTATACAGTAACTCCGTTAGCTGATTTAAGTAATTTAGCTAATCATATAGGGTTAGGAGGAATTTACCTTAAAGATGAATCGTATAGATTTGGTCTAAATGCATTTAAAGTATTAGGTGGATCATATGCAATGGGAAAATATCTTGCTTCTAAATTAAATCGTGATATATCTAAATTAGGATATAAAGAATTAACTTCACCAGAAGTAAAGAAAGAATTAGGAGATATAACATTTGCTACAGCAACTGATGGAAATCATGGTAGAGGAGTAGCTTGGACAGCTAACAAGTTAAATCAAAAGGCAGTAGTTTATATGCCAAAAGGATCTTCTATTACAAGACTTGAGAATATAATAGCAGAAGGGGCAGAAGCAAGTATTACAGAAGTAAATTATGATGATGCAGTAAGAATTGCTACTGATTATGCAAATGAAAATAATGGCGTAGTTATTCAAGATACAGCATGGGAAGGATATGAAGAGATTCCAACTTGGATCATGCAAGGGTACGGGACTATGGCATTAGAATCTATCGAACAATTAAAGAACAACAAGATAGACAGACCTACTCATATATTTTTACAAGCAGGTGTTGGATCTTTAGCAGGAGCAGTTCAAGGTGTATTCGCTTCTATCTATGGTGATGATTGTCCTACAACTGTTATTGTTGAATCTAACTTAGCAGATTGTTTATATCAATCAGCAAAAGCAGGAAAAATGAAATATGTAGGTGGAGAGATGCAAACAATTATGGCTGGTCTTGCTTGTGGAGAACCAAATACAATAGGTTGGGAAGTATTAAAAAATCATTCAGCTGCATTCGTATCTTGTCCTGATTGGGTAGCTGCAAATGGAATGAGAATATTAGGATGTCCTATAAAGGGAGACAATCAAGTAGTATCAGGAGAATCGGGAGCAGTTACAGCTGGATTATTATTTGAAGTAATGACAAATCCTGAATATGCTCAAATGAAAGAGGATTTAAAATTAGATGAAAATTCAAAAGTATTACTATTCTCTACTGAGGGAGATACAGATCCTGAAGTATATAAAGAGATAGTATGGCAAGGCGCTCACACAAAATAAATCAATAAAATAAATAATTATATAAATTCAGGAGGAATAAAATGTTAAGTAAAATGAGAGAAGAAAAGTTAATAGGACTATGCCAGGAGTTAATTAGAAACCCATCTGTTTCTGGAGAGGAAGAGAACGTAGTAGAAGCAATTAAAAAAGCAATGTTAGAAGAATTTGGATTTGATGATGTTCAAATAGATAGATACGGAAACATAATAGGTAAGATCGTAGGTAACAAACCAGGAAAATCAATTTTACTTGATGGTCATATTGATACTGTTCCTGTAACTGATGATTCTGTTTGGACATATGCTCCATTTGGAGGAGAAATCGTAGATGGAAAAATTTATGGTAGAGGAACTTCTGATATGAAAGGTCAAGTATCAGCAATGATCTCTGCAGCATCTTATTTTGCTGAAGATATGAAAAAAGATTTTGCTGGAACAATTTATGTTGCAGGTGTAGTACATGAAGAAATTTTTGAAGGAATTGCAGCAAGAGAAATTTCTAAAAATATCAAACCTGATTATGTAGTAATTGGAGAGTCTTCAGAGCTTAATCTTAAAATTGGTCAAAGAGGTAGAGGAGAAATCGTAGTAGAAGTATTCGGAAAACCTGCTCATTCAGCTAATCCACATAAAGGAATTAACTCTGTAGTTAAAATGGCTGGAATTATAGAAAGAATAGAAAAGCTTGTACCTACTGAGCATCCAGAATTAGGAAAAGGAATACTTTGCTTAACTGATATTAAATCATCACCATATCCAGGAGCATCTGTAGTACCTGAGCATTGTAGAGCAACTTTTGATAGAAGACTTCTTGTTGGAGAAACTAAAGAATCTGTTCTTGCTCCAATAAAAGAATTATTAGAAGAAATGATGGCAGCAGATCCTAAATTAAAAGCAAAAGTTTCTTACGCAATAGGAAAAGAAATGTGTTATACAGGAAATGCTATTGAAGGAGAAAGATTTTTCCCAGGTTGGCTTTATTCTGAAGAGGATGAATTTGTACAAGCAGCATATAAAGGTTTAAAAGAAGCAGGACTTAATCCTGAAATCACTCAATATTCATTCTGTACTAATGGTTCTCATTATGCAGGAGAAGCAGGAATCCAAACTATAGGATTTGGACCTTCTATGGAGCATCTTGCTCATACAATTGACGAACATATTGAAATAGAGCAACTTTGTTTAGGTGCAAAAGGATATTACGGAATTTTAAAATCAGTTTACAAAAAATAAATTATATCAATAAAAACTAGAGGGTGTGAAGATGGAATTTTTAATAAAAAATGGAAATATAGTTGACGGAACATTGGCTAAACCTTTTATAGGGGATATTCATATAAAAGATGGAAAAATCCATGCAATAAGTGAGAAGTTAGAAGTAGAAGGTATAAAAGTTATAGATGCTAAGGGACGTTTAATTACTCCAGGATTTATTGATACTCATAGTCACTCAGATTTAATAATGTTACTTAATCCTTATAATGAAGTGAAAATTAGACAAGGAATAACAACAGAAGTGTTGGGCCAAGATGGAATATCTATGGCTCCACTTCCAATTGAGTTTATCAGCCCTTGGAGAAAAAATTTAGCTGGTCTTGATGGTGATTCAGATGAGATAGACTGGGAATATGAAACTACAGATAACTACCTTGCCATGATGGAAAAAAAAGGTGTTGGACTTAATGAAACATATTTAGTTCCTCATGGAAACATAAGAATGGAAGCTATGGGATTAGTTGGAGAAGTGGCAACAGATGAGCAGATAGAAAAGATGTGTGTAATCACAAGAAGAGAGATGGAAGCAGGAGCATA
>JAGLEA010000055.1 GCA_023145315.1 Psychrilyobacter sp. | reverse complement strand
GACTCTTTAGCCCTTAATTTTCCATTGTTATGAAAGAGCACAATTTCAATCTTTTCATTATTAACATATTTTTCATGTTTTATATCTAGTCCATCTTCAGTGTAGTATTTGAAAATACCATTTTTTTTATCCTCTTTAAAATTTTCTATCGAACGAGTTTTACCGTTCTCATGGTATCGAATAATTTCATTTTTTGTATCTTCATTTAATATTTTTCTAGGCTTAAAGTCCCTTTTTTTATAAATTCTTTTTATATTATTCACTGAACCACTCCTGATAATTTTTGTTCTCTTGTTTATATTATAGTATCCCACAGGTATAAATATAAAATAGAACCTAGAAAAAATTCTGGATTCTATTTCTTTTGGTATTGTCGAGTACTAATCACTTTTTCTTCTTTATTTAAAATTTGTCTGTAAAATAAAATCCTTTTGTAAACTTTCTTGGTGATACTACTTCTAGATCATCTATCCACTCTTGTTTCAACTTAAATTTATTATTATAAAAGTCATCTATTCCTTCTCTATAAATTCTTACAACAGTTGACAAGTAGTTATCTGCCATCATCCTTCCCTCTATCCTTATAGCATCTACTCCTACTTCTAAAATTTTATCCAAATTTTCTATAGAACATAGATCTTTTGAGTGAAATATATGAGTCCCATGTTCATCCTCAAATACTGGCATATACTCTCCAGGCCTAGTTAATTCCTCTACAGAATATTTCCATTGGGCATTATTTGAGTCTAAATTCTCTTCTTTAGAAGACATATAGCTAGTAAGTAAACTCCTACCAGATGTTGACATGTGCATAGCTCCATGAACATAGATTTCTATCTCTATTTCAGGTACTTTTTCCCTGATATCTTTGATATTTTCAATAGATATTTCTCGTGCCAAGATAACTCTCGTTGCTCCTAATTTATGCCACATCCTTACAGCTCTGAAATTAGTATTACTAGCTTGAGTTAATACACTTATTTTCAGATTAGAAGCCTCTCTAACTACTTGAAAAACACCTAAATCTCCTACCATAACACCAAAAACTCCTATCTTTTCCAAGTATTTAACATACTCTCCTAACCCTTCTAATTCATGATTATGTGGAATTATATCTAAAGCTACCCATATTTTTTTACCTTTAATTTCACTATACTTAATAGCTTCCTCTAACTCTTCATCTGTAAAATTATGACTACCTGTTCTCAAGTTATATTTCTTCCCGCCTAGTAAGACACTATTAGCACCATTTTCAAAAGCTAATTTTAGTTTTTTCATATTCCCTGCTGGAGCTACTAATTCCGTTTTTTTCATATTTTTTACTCCTTAAAATTTCATGAATTTCTTGCACCTTCATCTTCATAATATTTTATAAACTAAAACCACAGAATAAATATTCACCTGTGGTCTTTGTCTTATTTTACTTTTTTAAAACTCTTCTAATCATATCTAGCCTATTCATATCTGCATCTACCTTAACTCTCACCATTGAGTTAGGATTTGCTTCGTAAACTATCCCTGTTATACCTTTTTTGGTCATCCTCATATCGGGGAGTATAATAATTATAGGCTCACCTTTATTACTTGCTACTTCTAACTCTTCCCCTGCAAAAATTTTATTCCTTACTTCTAATATATATTCATTATCACTAATTTTTTCTGCAACTTTTGCAACTAATTTATGACTTTGGCTATATGAATTTCTATTATTATAATTTTGTGATTCTGAGTCTGGCTTATTAAAATAAAATCCCGTAGTATATTTTCTATGTGACATTGTTTCTAGCTCTTCTAGCCACTTTCTGTCATATGTAAAATTACCAGAATAATATCTATTAATAGCTTCCCTGTAAACTTTTACAGTTGTAGCAACATAGTAGATACCTTTCATTCTTCCCTCTATTTTTAAAGAATCTACACCTGCATCTATTATTTTATCTATAAATTCGATAGTACATAAATCTTTAGAGTTAAATATATGAGTAGGTTCATCCTGAGAGTAGATTGGCTCTTTTTGACCACTATTATTTTCTTCCATGACATTATATTTCCATCTACACGATTGAGCACAATCACCACGATTAGCATCCCTACCGATCATATAGTTACTTAGCAAACAACGACCAGAAACAGACATACACATTGCCCCATGGATAAATACTTCTATCTCAATATCAGGCACTTTTGACCTAATCTCTTTTATATTTTCTAGTGATACTTCACGAGCAAGAACAACACGAGATGCTCCCATTTCTTGCCACATCTTTACAGATCTCCAGTTAGTATTACTAGCCTGAGTACTTGCACTTATATGTAACTTAGAATTTTCTTTTACAATTTCCAAAACTCCTAAATCTGCTACAATAACACCATCCACACCTGCTGTTTGTTCTAAAAATCTTACATATTCAGGTAAGGCATCCATCTCATCATTATGTGGAATTATATTTAATGCTACCCATACTTTTTTATCTCTTTGATGAGCATATTTTACAGCTTCTACTAGTTCATCTCTATCAAAGTTGTGTCCACCTGCTCTCAAACTAAACTCTTTTCCACCCAAGAAAACAGCATCTGCACCATAGTGGAATGCCATTTCTAATTTTTCAAAATTTCCTGCTGGAGCTAATAATTCTACTCTTTTTTTCATTTTTTTATCTCCTTTTATATTATATATAAAGCAGACTTGCACCCTTACTTCTATTCTTAATTTACACTAGTCGTATAGTCACCAAATAGTGTATATTCATGGAAAAATCTAAGTTTAACTGTCCCAGTAGGACCATTTCTTTGCTTACCAATTATTACTTCAGC
>JAGLEA010000054.1 GCA_023145315.1 Psychrilyobacter sp. | reverse complement strand
GAATCACGAAGATCTGATAGCATAGGTCGTCTATCTGCTCTTTGTTCTGGTCCACGCGAAAGCTGTGAAAGTGCTATGACAGGAACACTTAGTTCTCTTGCTATTATTTTTAATGATCTTGATATATCCGATATCTCTTGTTGTCTATTCTCACCATTCTTACCTTTACCTTGTATAAGTTGTAGGTAGTCAATTATTATCATATCTAGTTTCCCTGCTGCTTTTGCACGTCTTGCCATAGCCCGTATTTCTAATACTGTGATATTAGGCATATCTGCTATTTGAATACTTGATTCTGATAGTTTTGAACTTGCATGACCTAACTTTACCCAGTCATCATCTTGTAAAAATCCATTTCTCAAACTACCTAGAGGAACTTTTGCCTTTGCAGACAAAAATCTTTGTAAAAGTTGAGAATTTGACATCTCTAAACTAAAGATCATAACACTTTTATTTTCTTCTATAGCAGCAGTAAGTGCCATATTAAGTACAAATGCAGTTTTACCCATTGCAGGTCTAGCTGCTAGTATAACTAAGTCAGAGGGGTGAAATCCATTGGTCATTTCATCAAAATGTTTGAATCCCGACGATATCCCTGTTGTCATTCCCTTATTATCCATAAGTGCTTCTAACCTCGTATATTCCTCAGCTATAATATCTTTTACCTCTATTACATCTTTTTTCTCTTTATTTTCAGCTATCTTAAAGATCATTCCTTCAGCTTTATCTAATATATCATCGATATCTTCATAGCCTTCATGGGTCATCTCTACTATCTGAGTTCCTATATCTCCCAATCTTCTAAGAGTTGCTTTTTCTTTTACAATTCTAGCATAGCTTAATATATTAGCAGCAGTAGGGACTTGTTCTATAATGTCATATAAAATTGCCTCTCCACCACTTTCCTCAAATTTATCTTGTTTTTTTAGAGTGTTTACTAAAACTACTGGGTCTATTACCTCACCTCTAGAATATGCAAAAAGCATAGCCTCAAAGATATTTTTATGAGCCCCCTTATAGAAGTCATTAGGTTGCACTATTTCTATTACATCTTCTAATGAATCAGGTTTTAGTAGTAGCCCACCTAGCACTGATTTTTCTGCTTCTACACTCGTTTGAACTCCTCTCAATTTTTCCATTCCTGCCATTAATTTACTCCTACATTCTTTCAGCTATAACCTTTAAATTAGCCTTTACACCTTTGTGTAATTTTAATACAACATGGTGCTCACCTATTTTTTTAATTGTACTATCTATTTTTTTCTTATCAACTACCATATCAAATTGAACTTTTATAGCCTCTGCGATCTCTTTATGTGTGATTGAACCAAATACTTTTCCATTTTCTCCAGCTTTAACCTTTATAAATAATGTTTTCTTCCCTAAAATATCTGCTTGAGCTTGAGCTTTCTCAGTTTCAGCACAGTTTATTGCCTCTACTTTAGCTTTTTTTGCTTCCAATTTTTTTAGTTCTTCATCTGTTGCTATGATTCCCTTATTTCCTTTTAATAAAAAGTTTTTAGCATATCCCTCTGATACTGAAACTATATCCCCTTTTCTACCTTGACCTGCTACATCTGCATTTAATATTACTTTCATTTTTGACATTATTTATCCTCCTATTTTTATTGTTATTTTTTATTGTTA
>JAGLEA010000053.1 GCA_023145315.1 Psychrilyobacter sp. | reverse complement strand
CAATATAAATACTGCAATTGGGAAAAATAAAGCTGTAACTATAGCTAATACCTTGCCATAAATTTTCCATTTTATTCTAGCTCTAACCATACTATACAAAACTTTTACTCCGTATATAACATAGATTAGAGTGCTTATCGAATATATATTTTTAATATAAAAATTATCTATTTTCAATACTTTCCATATAAAAAATGTTGCTATAAATAATATTATCCATAGATATGACATCTTCCATTTACGGTATTCTTTTCCCTTTAAAAGGAAATATGTAAAATAATTAATTACAAGTACATAAGTAAATACTATAAATAATAGATTAGTCTTAATATATTCCATTATTTTTTTTAATACTGTTGGATCAAGTTTTAAATATTCACTATATATTTTTTCCATTAAACTCATAGTTTCTGTAGGAGTTCCGACTAAATTAATTAGTAGAAAATAACCTATAACTGTAGAACCTATAGTAGATATAAAAATTCTATCAAAAATATCCATAGATGATCTTTCAAATATATAATATAATCCCTCTATAAATAGATAAAAACCTATATATACATAGAATAACTTACTATCAAACAAATATATCCCTATACTTGCTATCAAGTTTACCACAACTCGATCTTTTAGATTTAGCTTCGGCATTTTTTTTATCTTATATACTGGTAGTAAAAATGACGCTAACGGTACCATTGTTGACATCAAAAACAATATTACGATATTTAAAGCTACTTTAATCATAAAATTCCTCCCTTTAAATTATATTATTATAAAATCTATTATATCATAAATCCTATAATAAGTTAAGGAACTAGATCAATTCACCTTCAAAAAAATCCACTACTTTCCCTACAAAATCACTTTCTTCTTCTATAACTTTATTATGATCGTTTAAAAGGTCATAACTTACTAATACTACCCCGCCAAACATATCTTTTAGAACTCCTAAAAACACCTCATTATAGTGATTCTTCTCCATGCTTTCCTTATGGAATCTATTTTCAGCATAAAATCCAATATGCAATACACTATCTATAACTTTGATAGGTTTTGCTGTAGATAAAAATGAAATAAGTGGCATTTTTCTTCTTTTTGACTCCTTTACTATCTCACTCCATCTATTTATTGCATCATCTAGAGTTATTTCTATTGTTTTTTCTTTCTTAATAGGTGGTGTAGGAGTTTTTGAGTTATCACTACTAGCTTCACTTTCTTTTTCTATGTAGACTATCTTCTCTACCACTTTTTCCACTATTTTTTCTTTAGTTATAGAGTTATTATTTTGATTTTCTAATACTGTAATCTTATGTAGCACTACATAACCTAGTAATCTTTTATCTTCTTCATATTTAAATTTCCCCATTACTTCAAATATTTCTTCTATAATTTTTATAGATTTATCTAAACTAAAAGGAGATTTATTTGCTATAATTTGGTTTTTCAAAAAATATGCAAAACTTTTTAAAAATTCTTCTACATTTACAGAATCATTCCATAAATTATCTAAAAACTCAATTCCTACAACTACATCGTTCTTTGTAACTATTTCCAAGAATTCATTAAGTTTTTTTTCTGGAATAACTCCTAATATTTTCTCTGTCTTCTCTAGTGTAATAGATTCACCATAACAAGAAGAAATTAATTTCTCAAATATCGATATGGCGTCTCTCATACTTCCACCAGATTTTTCATATATAACTTTATAACTCTCATTGTCTATTACTATATTCTCTAGTTTAGCAATACCTTTTAAATGTTCTGATGACTCTTTATAAGATACAGGCTTAAAATCATACCTTTGGCATCTCGATATAATAGTCTCTAGTATCTTATCGGGCTCTGTTGTAGCTAAGATAAATATTACATGTGATGGTGGTTCTTCTAATGTTTTTAGGAGTGCATTAAATGCTTCCTTTGTTAACATGTGAACTTCATCTATTATATATACTTTTTTTCTTCCCTTTGCTGGTTGATAATTTATCTTATCCTTTAAAGATCTAATCTCATCGATACCTCTATTTGATGCGGCATCTATCTCGATTAGATCTATAAACTTGTTTTTACTAATGTCTATACAGTTTTCACATGTATTACACGGAGTATCTGTTACACCATTAGTTATACAGTTTAGACCTTTTGCTATCAGTCTTGCAGTCGTAGTTTTTCCTACTCCACGAGGCCCTGTAAAAAGGTATGCATGAGACATTTTATCCTCTCTAAGAGAGTTTTTTATTGTTCTTATTATATCAGTTTCACCTGCAACCTCATCAAAGGTACTAGGCCTATATTTTCTATATAGTGTTATATGCATCTTTCACCTCAAAATTAATCTAAGTCGTAGTTATTCATCTTTGTTCTCAAAGTATTTCTAGTTATACCTAAAGTTTCTGCAGCTTCTACTTTCTTACCATTAGCAACTTCTAAAACTTGTTTAATAAGTTCTCTTTCTACTCTAGATATTACATTTCCATAGTAGTCACGCTGATTTAATCCTTGTAGCATTTGGATTTCACCTTCTACCCAATCAGAAAGTATCCAATCTTGGATATCTCCCCTTCTTTTACTAGTTTTATTTCCGATAATATTCGCTGGAAGATCTTCTACTAATATACTTTTTTCTCTAGATAGTACCATGGCAGCTTTTACCGCTGATTTTAATTCTCTAACATTTCCTGGCCAATCATACCTCATTATTTTTTTCATAGCAGGTGTAGAAACACCTTGAACATCTTTAGAGAAATTTTCATTGTATTTCACCATAAAGTGATGGATCAATAATGGGATATCATCTTTTCTTTCCCTAAGAGGTGGGACTTCTATCTCTAAAATTCTTAATCTTTGATAAAGTTCCCCAATAAATTTTCCATTCATTATTAACTCTTCAATATTTTCACTAGTTGTTGCTATAATTCTAATATCTACTTTGATCATCTTAGATCCACCTACTCTAAAGAAAGCACCCTCATGAAGTAAGCCTAGAATTTTCGCTTGTAGTGTTAGATCCAGGGATTCTATATTCCCTAAGTGTATTGAACCACCATTCCCTTTTTCTAATATACCTATTTGATCTACTTGAGACTCAAACATTGATCCTTGCTCATGTCCAAATAATTTTCTATCTAAAAATTCTTTTTGGTATGCAGTACAGTTTACACTTACAAAAGGTTGCTGTTTTAGACAACTAAATGAGTGGATTGATTGAGCTATTGCTTTTTTACCATTTCCCTTTTCACCACTGATTAGTACTGGTATTTTATTTGTCGCAACCTTCCCTATTTTTTTATAGACTTCTACCATTTTAGCAGTATTTCCAATTACAGTTCCCTGAGTTTCATCTTTTTTCTTTACTTTTTCAGCTTTCATCTTTTGATCTCGGAGAGCTTTAGTCACTATATTTATTACATCTATATCTTCTATAGGTTTCAATAAATAATCGTATATTCCTAATTGAATAGCCCACGCTATAAAATCTAAAGTTGCTCTCTCTCCTAAAGTAATTACAATTGCCTTACTCTGAAAAGTTATTATTTTTTCTATTACTGTTTTTGTTTTTTCTAGATCTCCTAACCCATCTATATCTACTATTATTAAATTATATTTAGAGTTTTCTATACAATGTTCAACACTATTAGAATTGTTTTCAAAATAGAAATCGCCATCTAGATTTTCTAATAAGGATCCTCTAATTTTCTCCTCTAAGTTTATTCCAAGTATGTTCATTATTCACGTCCTTTTAACTTAAATTGATAGGTTACCTTAACACTACCACTAATTGCCATGCCATTACTAATTAATTTTATATTCCAACTACGAGCTATACTTTCCACAGCACGATCTATTACATCTACACCTGTTTTAATCAATTTTACTTTTAAAACTTTCCCAGATGGATCTATGTCTAATATTATTGTTACATCTGCTGTTTGTGCTTTCTTTTCTGCTTCTAATGGGTATTCTGGATCTTTATTTGAAGGGTCCCAAACTACATTTGATTTCCCATCTATATCCCCTATTTTTAAGCCTGATTTAGGTCCTATAATAGCAGGATCTTCTTGACTTGCTATATTTTCCCACTTTATATCTTCTAAACCGTCTTCTTTTGCTTCTACTTTCAAATCGTCTAGCTCATCATCTATTTCATTTAATTCAGGGACTATCTCTGCTAGGTTTTCTGTAATTGTAACATCTTCGATAGGATCAGGAATGTCATTAATTTTCCTTTCATCCTCTACTAGATCTTTCTTTTTAGTATCTTGTTTTTCTATATTTACCTTTGATTCTTCTTTCTTTGTTGATATAGTTCTATCAGACACCTCAATAGCTAATAAATCTAAATCATCAAAAGATTGAGTTGTTTGAAGTTGTGGTTTAGATTCTACTTTTTTCTCTACTTTTGGTATTTCTTTTTTAGGCTTTTCTACTTTAACAACTTCTTTTTCTTCAACTGGTTTAGCTTTTTCTATTTTTTTAGGAGCACTTTCTATACTTTGAGTTGTAATTCCTATAGCAACCTTACTTATTTTAGGTTTCTCAATTATTATTTCCTTAAAACCGGGAATGATATATATGAAAATTATATGAAGGATAAGTACCCCTATAAATATCTTGCTGAAATTATCTTTTTTCACATTAATCACCCCCTATTTTAAACTTTTTGTATTTAGGTCTAGTGAACTAGCTCCTGAATCTTTAGCTATATCCAGTATTTCCATAAGAGATTGGTAATTAACACTTTTATCAGCACTTATAATAACATTTTTATCTTTTGAAACCTCTAGCTTTTTAATTAATTCTTCTTTCAACTTTCCTTGATCTAGTTTCATAACTTCATTTTTACCACTAATATTTTTAGTAATTAAATATAGTTCAAGATCTTTATTAATTTTTATCTCTATAGTTTTTACTTCTATTTTATGGTCTGTACTAGATTTCGGTAACTCTATATTTACACTTGAATCTACATCTTGAAATGTTGTAGCAACCATGAAAAATATTAGTAATAAGAAAACTACATCTATAAGAGGAGTCATATCTAATATTAAATTCCTACTATTTTTTCTTTTATATCTTTGTATTTTCATAGGTCCCCCTTATTTTCTAAGAGAATTGATAAATTCAACAGTAGTTTTCTCTATTTCATTAACTACATGGTCAATTTTCTTATTATAATAGTTATATAGTATAATAGCTGGTATAGCTACTGTTAGTCCTGCTGCTGTAGTTATTAAAGCTTGTGATATCCCATCTGCTAGCATCTCTGGTTTTCCTGACCCTACCACTGCTATCACTCTAAAGGCTTTGATCATTCCAGACACAGTTCCTAATAGCCCTACTAATGGAGTAACATGAGCTACAACTCCTAATAACCACATGTGATTTTCTAATTTAGGAATCTCACGCAGTGCACTTTCTCTTGCTTTTTCCTCTAAATATTCAATATCTACATATCCATCAAAATCGTGCTGTATTATTAGTTCTTTCAATACCACTAGACTTGAAGATTTCTCACTTTCACACAAAGTTACTGCTAACTCCTTATCTTTTGATTTTATAGCTTCTATTATTTCTAACCTTAATTCTTCTTTTACAGTTTTTTCATTTTTTATAAAATACATTAATCTTTCTATTATTACCGTCAATCCTAGTACTGAAAGTAGTAAAATTCCATACATCAACATTCCACCACTTCTAAAAATTTCTATCATTATATATCTCTCCTTTTATTAAAATTTATTTTGAACTTAAAGCTAAACCAGCTACTAACACTCCTAATATACCTAATCCCCAAACTAAATAATTTGGTTTTGCTTGAGGTGTTGATACATCTGATTCTAAATTGTTATTTTGTTCTTTTTGTGTATATTCAATCTTATTTGTTTCTAATCCACTATTCTCAGTTCCATCTAAGTTAACCTCTATTTTTTCTAATTTAGGACCTTGATCATCTCCATCTAGAATAGTTCTTCCCTCTGTAGTTTCACTTTTATCTGTACCACTAACTTCTTTCTTAATCACTACTTTTTTGGCACTATCAGTTGTTTCTTCTTTAGGAATTCCATCAGCTAAAATATTTATTGAAATAGTCATCAGTAAAAATATACTTATTATTTTTTTCATTATTCTCCTTTTTTCTTAATAAAATATTCATTATAATTATCCGCTACACCGCTATTTAATTTAACTAATTCGGTATAATATTTTCTCCCCTCTTCTATTTTATTTTCATTAATATAAATTACAACTAATTTTTCTAAAACTACACCTCTATATTTACTCTTAGGATAGCTTTTGTAAAACTCTTCATAAGTTTTTTTTGCTTTCGCCTCTTCTTTCTGACCTTCATATGCACTTGCAATCTTTAATTTAGAAGCTTCTCTATAATCACTTTCTTTATATACTAATTCTATCTTCATGAAATTTCTTAGTGCTTTACTATAATCTTTTTTTATCATATATATTTGGCCTATTTGATAGGTTGCTAGATCTTTATTTGCACCATTTTCTAACGATAACATATTTTCATAATACCTTTTTGCTTCATCATATTTCTTTTCTTTATAGTACGCTGATGCTAAATTAAAGTTGGATTTACTTCCATAGTCACTAGTTTTTATAAGTTTTTTATACTCGCCTATAGCTAGATCTTTTTTTCCTTGTTTCTCATAGATTAAAGCACTGAAGTATATTTTTTCATTAGAAGCACTTATTTTATCCTTCCACAATTCTGCCTTTGTAAAATTATCACTATTATAATAAATAGTCGTTAATTCTCTAGCAGCTTTATCTTTTATTGCAGCATCTGAACTTCCATTATAGATAGTAATATAAGTCTTAGCAGCACTATCCATATCGTCTAACTTAGAGTATGAATCCCCACGGTAGAAGTTTACATCGTTTAAATATGAACTCTTAGAATACTCAATCGTAAATTCTTTACTTTTATCTACAACTTCTTGATATTTTTCTTGTAGATATAATATATTGATAGCCCAATAAAGTGACCTCATTGAATACTCACCCTTCTTATTGCTACTATATATATTAATATATTCCTTATAAGAGGTATCGTATTTACTTTCATTATAATAAGTTTCTGCTATTTGAAATCTACTATACTCCTTATATTTTTCATTTTCTCCTAATTTAGTAAATATTTTTCTTGCTTCTGAATATTTTTCTAAACGAAAATTTGCTAGCCCCTTAAAATCTATAACATCGTAGGTGTGTTTAGTATAACTAACTACTCCTAAATATTGGTTTGCCGTTTTTATAGTTTCTAAATAGTTTCTACTCACAAAATTTGATTTTATTAGATTATAATTAGCTTTTTCTTTTTGTATTTCAGTCGCATCTGTTCCTATTACTACACTTTTGAATTCTTTAATGGCTTTGTCATATTGTGTTAATCCTAAAAAA
Organism: Psychrilyobacter sp.; assembly: GCA_023145315.1. Classification (GTDB taxonomy): domain Bacteria; phylum Fusobacteriota; class Fusobacteriia; order Fusobacteriales; family Fusobacteriaceae; genus Psychrilyobacter. The sequence goes on along the minus strand of JAGLEA010000053.1, from coordinate 11,837 downwards.
CCAATCCCCATAAGATACCTATTTTCTGCGATCTTAGGTTGAGGTGTAAGATATGACACTAATTCACCAAAACTACCTTCTACTATTAGTATAGTTATAAAGTTCTCTGAAATTTTATGATCATCATGAGACTTTAGATACTCTTTATATGTTGCTTTTGCATTTTTCAAATCATTAGCTTTATAGTAAGTGTTTCCAGTTAATAGATATATTTTTTGTCTATACTCTAGATCTGTAGAAAAATTTGATTTATATTCTAAAAATCTTTTCTGAGCATTTATAGTATCTCCTAATCTACTATTTACTAAAATTAATTGATATAAATCCTTCTTACTGTGACTTCTGTTGTATACATTTCTATAATAAACTCTAGATTTTTTATAGTTTTTTTCATTAAAATATGATTTCCCAAGAAATATATCAATGTTATTTTTATATTCTTTATTCATTTTTGATTCATCATATGTTTTTAGATCTTCAATAACCTCACTATACTTTTTTGCTCTAAAATCAATTAAGGCAGTATAATAGATCCCTTGGGAATTATATGATGTTCCCACTAATTTCTTAAACTCTTTCTTCGAATCTTCTACTAATTTGGCTCCCTCTGTATCTTTTTTCATCTCTCCTACTTTTAGCATAGTAAAACCTAGCCCGTATGTAACTTTTAGATCTTTTGAAGTTTTTACAAGTTTATAGTAACTAAGAGATTTTGTATAATCTTTTTTATCAAGGTAGTATTTCCCTAATATAGTATTTACTTTATCTGCATTTTTTGTTTTTTCTATTTTCAGATAGTATTCTTCTACTTTTGGCATATTTTCCATAACTAAATATACTTCTAATAGCCCAAGTCGAACATCAGCTATATATTTACTTTTTGGGTAATCAGTTTCCACTTTTACAAATTTTTCAATAGCTTTATCATTATTTCCTAATTTATACTGATTCATCCCATACATATAGTTAGCTAATTCTAAATTTCTGGCCTCACTATTTTCTTTTAGATACTCGTCTAAGTAGGTAACACTATCAAGATATTCACGATTATTATATGTAGCGAGAGAGATATAGAGTAGTGCATCTGCAGCTCTAGTTGGTTTATTGATTAAAAGTTTAAAAGTATTCTGTGCTTCTACATAGTTCCCATTATCATAGTATGATTTCCCTAAATAATATACTGCTTCTACTCTCTTAGGGGAGTCTTTACCTATTGTATTTATCTCTTTTTTTGCACCATTATAGTCCTTCAAACTAGTAAAACTTCTAGCTCTATAATAATGAGCTTCATTTTTTTCTTCTACCTCTAAATTATTGTTATTTAAGTATTTAATATAATAGTTTGCTGATTCTTTGTATTCTTTTTCTAAAAATAAAGTTTTAGATAATCTTGAAAGTGCAGATTTTTGATAACTACTTTCTGGATACTTCTCTACGAAAGTTTTCAATTCTTCAGTAGCCATCTTATATTCCTTTGCACCATATAGTTTATCTATATATTTCATATCATCTCTATCGCTAGCCATAGTAAAACTACTGACAGCCATGAAAAGAGAGATTAATAGTATTTTTTTTTTCACTTCTACCTCCTACTTTTAGTTAATTACATCTATATATCAAATATATTGATATTTAACCACTTATATTAATTTTTATAACTTTAAAAGTTAATTCTTACTTTAAAATCCTTTAAATATATACTCTCTAAGTATATCACATTAGAAAAACATCGTCAAAAAAAAGCTCAAATTTTAACCAAAATTTGAGCTTTTAATATATATTTCTATTTTTTAGTCTTTTAGTGCTAATGGCATAACTAAATATTTAAAATCATCAGAACCTTCAGTAGTTAATTGAACTGCACCACTAGAAGTTGATAATCTTAAAAAGACTTTTTTACCTTTTTCTATAAAAGAAAGATAATCAAGTAGAAATTTGACATTTAGTGAAATTTTTAGATTATCACCTGTTTTTTCTATCTCTATTGTTTCATTTATCTTAGCAATCTCCGAAACCCCTTTAACTTCTAAGGTCCCTTCATTAAATTCAAATATACCACTATTCTTTGATTCATTATTGTTCCTAACAAAAATTTGAACTCTCTTCAAAACATTTTTAAACTCTACAGAATCTATTAAAACCTCTTTATTATATCCAGTGGTATTTAAAATACCGTTATAATCAGGAAATGGTAGATCTATGACTCTTGTCAGAACCTCTGTTTCACCAATAATAAATTTCATTTGATTACCTTCATATACAAAAGTTACGTCTTCTGATTTTTTAGACACTAAAATTTTTATAATAGCCTCTATACTTTTTAGTGGAACACTCACTTCTAAATTTCCATCTAACTCTACATCACTAGAAACATATACTAATCTATAAGTATCAGTTGATATTAACTTTAATAATTTATCTTTCAACTCTATCCTTACAGAATTAATAGCTATATTATCTCCAGTTTGAGCAGCTGAAAACTTTGCTTTTTCTAATAATTCTATAAATAATTCTATAGGAAGTGTGTGTTGCTCTCCCCCTTGAAAACTTTTTATCCGTGGGTACTCTTCAGCATCAAACACGGTAAATTCTGATGAAGAATCCTCTGTTTCAATAAGTAAAGTTTTATCATCTATACTTAATGTAACTTCTACATCGTTTATCTCTCTTAGGTACTCTTCGACTAATTGATGGGAGAACACTAAGTTTCCACTTTCTATTATTTCACCGTCCATATTTGAAGTTACTGTTAACTCTAAGTTTGTTCCCTTTAAAGTAATCTTAGAATCTTTTGCTTCCATATAAACACCAGAAATTACAGGTCTAATTTTATTTTCTGTAATAGCCTTACTTACAGTTTTTAATGTTCTTAAAAATTCTTGTTTATTAACTCTTATTTTCAATTTATTCTCCTTAGGTATCTTTATTTATATAGATAGGGTCTCAACTCGTCACTAAATCTAGTTCTAAGTTTTAACAGAGTTTTTTTCTCTATTTGTCTCACTCTTTCTCTAGTTATATTAAATGTTTTTCCGATTTCTTCTAGGGTATGAATATCATATCCACCAATTCCATATCTTAATTTTACGATCTCTTTTTCACGTGGTTTTAGTGCATCTAGTAATCTCACTATCTCTTCTCGTCCAATACTTCTAAGCACTTGGTTTTCTAATGATTTTTCAACTGGCTGACTAATAGTATCCTCTAAAAAAATATCCTCTCCTATCGAGGCATTTAAAGATGTCAAATCTTGAAATTCCAGCATTACTTTTTCAACTTTTTTGCTTGAAAGATTTAACCTTAATCCTATCTCATCAAAGTCAGGATATTTACTTGTTTCAACTACATGATTCATAATAACTTTATTTATTTTATTTAACATATCATACTTGTAAGAAGGGATTCTTATCTCTCTTCCCTTGCTAATTATTGATTTTGTTATCGATTGCTTTATCCACCATACTGCATATGTGGAAAATCTAAACCCTTTACTTGTATCAAATTTTTTTATTGCATGAATCAATCCAAAGTTTCCTTCACTTATGAGATCTATCAATCCTAGCCCTCTTCTCGTATATTTTTTTGCTACATTTACCACTAATCTCAAATTAGATAAAATTAACTTTTCCTTTGCTTCTTCGCTACCATTTTTAGCAGCAATTAGAAGTTCTAATTCCTCTTCTTTTGTCAAAATTTCATATTGTCTAATATCTTTTAAATATAATGAAACTAGATCCTGTGTTTTTTCCATAGACTTCGCCCCCATAGCTTAGAATTCCCTTTTTAACCCTCTATTCATCAATTGTTTAACCATTTCTGTTGCTAATTTATCTTCATATAACACCTTATATACACCTTCGAATATCGGCATAGAGACATTTAATTTTTGTGCTAATTCATATACAGCTTTCACTGTTGGTACTCCTTCAGCTACCATTTCCATCTCTTCTAATATTTCTTTTAATTTCTTACCTTCCCCTAATTTTTGCCCAACATGTCTATTTCTACTATGAGTACTAGCACAAGTTACTATCAGATCTCCCATTCCAGTTAATCCAGAAAAAGTTTCTTTTTTTGCTCCTAAGGCTTCACCAAATCTTACCATTTCAGCTAATCCTCTTGTTATTAGGGCAGCTTTTGTATTATCACCAAATCCAATTCCATCTGCTACTCCTGCTGCGATAGCAATACCATTTTTGACTGCTCCACCTAACTCTACTCCTATAATATCATTACTTTCGTAGACACGGAAAGTTTCAGTATTAAATAGTTCTTGTACTTTTTTTGCACTTTCAGGCTCTCCTGCAGCAACTATTGTAGAAGGTAGACCCTTTGCTACTTCTTCTGCATGAGTTGGTCCTGATAAGATAACTATATTTTTATGATATTTACCCAAAATTTCATCTTTTAATACTTGTGACAATCTCATTCCTGTAGAAATTTCAATTCCCTTTGCTGTATTTATAATAATTGTTTTAGAAGTGAGTTGGTCACTAACTTTAGATATTACTTTTCTTAACACTTGTGAAGGAACTGCCATTACTAAGAAATCAGCATCTTCTAATAAGTTTTTTATATCAGATTTTACTTCTAAAGTCTCAGGAAATTTAGCGTTAGATAAAAATTTAGAATTTACTCTACTTTCCTGTAAAAATTTTGCTCGTTCTTCATTATAATCCCATAAAATTACTTGATTACCTTTAGATGCTATGACTCTAGCTAGAGCCGTTCCCCATGAACCTGCACCCATTACTACAACTTTACCCATATTAATCACCTCTTTTATTTTTTTTCACCAAATTTATTTTCATTTCCTTTTACTAATCTTTGAATATTACTTCTATGTTTGAAAATTACAAAAAGTCCAATGATTAAAGCAAAGGCAAACATATTCCATCTTCCTAAGCTTTCCCTTATAGGCATAAATAATACCAATATTGGAAACAGTCCAGCTGCTGATACAGAAGCTAGGGAAACATATTTTGTCGTATAAGCGATTACTCCAAACACTGCAATCAATATAATCACGATATTAGGAGCTAGAAATAAAAACACTCCTAAACTTGTTGCCACACCTTTTCCACCTTTAAATTTTAAAAATACAGATAGTGTATGACCTAAAATAGTCGTTAAGCCGACTAATATCAAATGCCATCCTGTGATCTTCCAATTACTGACACCAAAACCACCAACACTAGCTAGAAAGACAGGAAGCCAACCTTTTAACGCATCAGCCAAGAGGACTATAATTCCAAACTTTTTCCCTAAAACTCTATAAGCATTTGTAGCACCTGTATTTTTACTACCATATTCTCTAATATCTATCCCTTTAAACCTCTTTCCTATAATCACTCCAGTGGGTAATGATCCCATAAAGTATGCAATTATTAAAAAAATTATCAACTTAGTATCCATTTAAATACCTCCATAAAACTTTATAATTTCACAAATTTTCCTACAACTTCAATATGGCTAGTATTTGGAAACATATCTACTGGTGATACCTCTCTCAACTTGTATCCAATACTCTCTAAAATCTGAGTATCTCTCGCAAATGTAGAAGGGTTACAAGATATATATACTACCTCTGATATAGTTGTTTCAGATAGTTTTTGCAATATATTTTCTGCTATTCCTTTTCTCGGTGGGTCAAATATTATCGAATCAATATGAGTTCCATTTTCTATTAACTCTACTAATTTTTCTTCTGCTTTACCGTTTATGAATTTAATATTTTCTATATTATTTTCTTTACTCGTTCGTTGTCCATCTCTAGTCGCCGATTGTATCATTTCGATAGCATAGATCTCTTTTGCTTCTTTTGACAATATCATAGCGATAGTACCAGTACCAGAATACGCATCAACTATAACTTTATCTTTAATTCCATCAAAATATGACAGAGCAGTCTCGTATAGTTTCTTTGTTTGATCAATATTTATTTGAAAAAATGATGTAGGAGAGATATTAAATTTTATCCCATTTAGTTCTTCTTGAATAAAAGTATCTCCTAATAGGTGAATATTTTTTTCTCCTAATGCAAAGTTAGTTCTCTTGCTATTTATAGACACGTAGACAGATTTAATCTTACTATTTTCTTCATATAAAGTTTCTAGAACACCTTTTATTTTATCATCTATCTTTCCTTTCATTATTAAGACAACCATAGCTTCACCGAAAGATGTTGTTCTTACCATTATATGTCTCAAAATCCCCTTATGTGCTTTTTCATTATAAACACTTAGCTTAGCTTCATTTAGAAGTTCTTTTATTCTAACTATTATTTCATTAGATAATTTTGATTGTAATATATTTTCTTCTACCTCAAAAACATCATGTGATCTTCTTTTAAAGAATCCTGATATAATTTTACCTTTTTTTCTAGCAAAAGGTTCTACAACTTTATTTCTATAGTTATATGGATTTTCAGCACCTAGAGTTTTAGCTATTTTTACTTCTTCTAAGTTTATTTTCCCCACTCTAGATAGTACATCTTCTACCATTGTTTTTTTATACTCTAGTTGTTTTTCATAATTTATCATTGCGAAATCACAACCATGATGGTCTTCAAAACTTATTTTTTCTGGTGAAATACGATCTTCACTTGGTGTTATAATACTTTTTATCAATCCTCTTCCATAGCTCTTTTTTAATGAGATGATTTCCACCTCTAATATATCACCTGGAACAGACATAGGAACAAATATAGCTAGATCTTCATGATAACCTAATCCCTCTCCACCAAAAATTATTTTCTCTATCTTTAATTTTATTAAATTTCCTTTTTTCAATTTCAACCTCTTTTATAAAAAAATATTTAACTTCTATCTATTAATAATACAACTATCAAAAATAAAAGTCAAATTTCAACACTATTTATTTTGTTTCAGGACATCTTTACTTATTTCTATATAATGAATGTTTTTTATAACTTCCATGTTAACCTCTTTTTTAGCTCTCTCTTTGATTTTATTTAGTTCCATTTTTTCACCTAATTTCATTTTTTCACGTGAAATTTCTTTTTGTAAATTATTATTTTTCTCTTTTTGAATCTTTAATTCCTTACTCACAGTCACAGCTTCAATAGTATAGTGAAGACGCAAAACTTCAATAGAAATAAAAAATAGAACAAATAAAGCTATAGTTAATATTTTGTATCCTTTTTTCATAACTTTTCGACAACTCTCAGTTTAGAAGAATGGGCTCTATTATTAAATTCTAATTCATCTTTATTAGGAATTACAGGCTTTCTAGTAATTCTTTTTACTGTAGCTTTATGATTACACATACATATAAATAATTCTGGTGGACAAATGCAGTCAGTCGATAGTTCTCTAAATTTTTGCTTTACTATTCTATCTTCTAACGAATGAAATGTGATTATTGCTAGTCTTCCACCTGGATTTAGGAGGTCTACAGCTTTATCTATCACATTTTTCAGTACATCTAATTCCTTATTTACTTCAATTCTTATTGCTTGGAAAGTTTTCTTTGCTGGATGTTTTTTAGGATGTCCTTTAATAGCTTTTTTTATTACTGCTACTAAATCCCCTGTAGTTTCTATAGCTTTTTCCTCACGATTAGCTACAATATATCGAGCTATTTTTCTAGCATATCTTTCTTCACCATATTCATAGATAATTCTCGAAATCTCTTCCTCTTCATATTCATTTATTATTTCATATGCTGATATAGGCATACTTTTATCCATTCTCATATCTAAACGGGTATTATATTTATATGAAAAACCTCTTTCGGGATCATCTAATTGCTTTGATGATACTCCGATATCCATCATAATTCCATCTACTTTGTCAAACCCAGCTATATATACTACAGTTTCCATATCCGAAAAATTTGATTTGTATATTTTAACTTTTTTTCCATATTTTTCTAATCTTTTACTTGCAAAATCAATGGCATTTTGATCTTGATCAATAGAAATTAGAACTCCTTTATCCGAAAGTCTCTTTACAATTCCTTCAGAATGACCTCCTCCTCCTAATGTTCCATCCACATAAACACCATCTGGATTTGTAACCAACCTATCTAAAGTTTCCTCATATAAAACGGGTATATGATATTCACATTCTATTTCATTATGTTTTTCTGACATTTTTCCTCCTTTTCTCATTTACAAGATAAGGAGCTTGGCGGTTTTCCGTCAAACTCCTGTATATTTTCCTATAACTACATTACCATAGTCAATATTTTAAATATTAAATACTTAACTAACCCCAATACATAATAAGCTAAGATTGGTGAAAGATCTAGTCTTGCACCACCTAAAGGAATCATTATCCTAAATGGTCTGAGAATAGGCTCTGTAACAGCATTCACTAATTCTATAAATTCATTTTGACTACGAGGAGCTACCCACGATATAATAATCCTAATTAATATTAATACTTTTAAAATTTCAATGATATAACTTACTATTTGATAAATTAACATATCTCCTCCATTATTCCATATTCATAAAGTAGTGTTTAGCTTTTACAGAATAATCCCATCCAGACCATACTGTAAGTACTACTGATGGTAACATTATCCAAGTATTTATGTGTAATCCTAAAAATTTATACGATGTCGTTCCTAAAGCTATAATTAAAACAATTCCTATCATTTGAGTTGTTGTTTTATATTTACCTAAGTTTCCTGCTGGAATAACTTCTCCATTAGCAGCAGCTAGTGTTCTTATACCACTTATTAGGAATTCTCTTGCTAAAACAACGATAGATATCCACGCTGGCAGATAATCTACTTCTACAAAAATTACTAAAGCTGATATCACTAATATCTTATCAGCTAGTGGATCCATTAATTTACCAAAATCAGTTATCATATTATTTTTTCTAGCTAAGTACCCATCTAAAAAATCAGTAACAGAAGCAATTACAAATATTGCAAGTGCTATCATTCTAAAGATAAATTCATTAGGTCCATACGAAATTCCTAAGAAATAGATAAACGGCACAGCCATTATCATCCTTGCCATAGTTAGTTGATTAGGCATATTCATTTTCATTTTATCCCTCCATATTTTAAAACTATTTTATATTATTCTTTACTATAGGCCCTAAAAGATCGTAATTAAAATTTTGTTCAACTTTTACAATAACGATTTCTCCTGGTTTAGCAGTCCCATCATTTGAAAGTACTTTTCCATCAATTTCTAATGCTTGACCTCTTGTTCTACCTTCTAACATATACTCTGACTCATCTGAAACACCATCTATCATTACTTCTATCTCTTTTCCTAAGAATGCTCTATTTTTAGCTTCTGCAATCTCTGCTTGTAGATTAGTTAGCTCTACCCATCTTTTGTGCTTTATATCTTCATCAACTTGGTTTTCTAAATCATAAGCTACCGTATCTTCCTCTCTTGAGTATTTAAATGCTCCGATATAGTCAAATTTAAACTCCTTTACAAAATCCATTAATTCTTGGAAATCTTCCTCAGTTTCACCTGGAAAACCTACAATTATAGAAGTTCTAAATGTAGCTTCTGGGATCTCACGCCTAATTTTACGTAGAAGTTCTTTAGATGCATCTCCAGAGATAGCTCTCTTCATTCCTTGTAACATCTTATCTGATACATGTTGGATAGGGATATCAAAATAATTACATATTTTTTCTTCGTTTTTCATTACTTCTATTAATTCATCAGTTACGGAATTTGGGAACATATAGTAAGTTCTAAGCCACTTTAATCCATCTATCTTTACTAGTTCCTTCATCAAGTCTGGAAGAGCTTTCTTTTGATATAAATCTAGTCCATACTCTGTCGTTTCTTGTGCCAATAAATTTATTTCTTTTACACCATTAGCTACTAACCTCTTAGCTTCTACTACAATATCCTCTATAGTTCTACTTCTTAATTGACCACGCAGGCTAGGAATTATACAGTAAGTACATCTTCTATTACATCCTTCTGCTATTTTTAAATATGCAGTATGAGGAAATGTAGTTATAATTCTTTCAGTATCTGCATTTGCTAAGAAATCTAGAGATTCACTTCTAATAACTCTATTCCCTGCTAATATTTCATCCATTACTTCCTCTATCTTATCTACGTCACCAGTTCCGATTATAGCATCTACTTCTGGCATCTCTGCTAATAATTCTTCTGCATATCTTTCTGCTAAACATCCTGCTACTATTATCTTCTTAACACTTCCACTTCTCTTATATTCAATAACTTCTAAAATAGTATTTATAGACTCTTCCTTTGCATCACCTATAAATCCACATGTGTTCACAATACATAGATCGGCATCTTCTACATCTGTAGTTATCTCATACCCTCTTTTATTTGCTAATATCCCCAGATAGTGCTCTGTATCAATTAGGTTTTTACTACATCCTAATGTTATTACTGCTAATTTCATAATCACTCCTTATTTCTCTTTATATTTTCCCATTTAATATTATTTTCTTTACAAATTATATCACAAATAGCCTATAATTAATACTTTCCAAGAAAAAAAAGAGCCACAAATAGTGACTCAAACCTTATTCTATACCTCTTCAATTAAAAATAGATCTGCACCTTTAGTTACAGGGTCTCCATCTTTTAATAAGATCTTTCCGATCTTACATCTCTTTTCTGCTTTTACTTCATTCATTAACTTCATAGCTTCTACGATACATAGTGTATCCCCTACTTCTACTATTTGACCTTCATTTACAAATAAATCTGCATCTGGTGATGGTGAACCATAATAAGTCCCAACCATTGGAGATTTTGTATAATCTAAATTAGATACTTGCTCTACTGCTTTAGCCACCTTAGTTGCTGTAGGAGCTACTGCTAATGGCTGATTAGTAACAACTTGCGTCGTCATTAATACCTCTTTTTCAAACTCTCTCTTCATAGAAATCTTTGTACCTTCACTCTCTAGTACAACTTCTTCTAAACCATATTTTTCAATACTTTTTGATAGTTCTTTTATTATTTTTATATCTATTTTCATATTCCCCCCTTGGTTTCTTTTATTCTTTAACTATTACCTATTATTCTAATTTCACTTACACCATTCATTTGTGTTATTTTTTCTAGCATTGTCTCTATATTTCTTAATGAATCAGCAGAAGTTTTCAGAGCTAGTGTTATCCTCGCTATACCGTCAATAGGTATATTTTGAGTAATAGTCAGAATATTTACACCTGATTCAGCAACTATATTAAAAATTTTAGACAACATTCCTGGTTTATCATGGAGTGCCATATTTATATTAAATACAGTGTCTTTTCCACTTTCAAAAAATGGCTTAATAAAATCTTTATATTTATAATAAGTACTTCTACTTATTCCCACTCTTTTGATTGCTTCATATTTTGAAACCCCTTCATTTTGCACTATCTCATTAACTTTTATTACATTTTGAATTGAATTTGGTAATATTCTTTTATCTACAATAAAAAATTCTCTCGACTCCACATCGTCACCTCTCTAGTTATTATTTCTTGATTTAAGTGTATTTTTCATAAGCATAGCTATGGTCATAGGACCTACTCCACCTGGAACAGGTGTTATAAATGATGTCTTTTTTGATACGTTTTCATAGTCTACATCACCACACAGTTGCCCTTGACTATTTCTATTAATTCCTGCATCTATTACGATACTACCTTTTTTCACCATATCTTCTGTCAAAAAATTTTCTATCCCTACTGCAATGATTACTATATCAGAATTTATAGTTTTTTCTTTCAATTTTTTTGTTTTACTATGGCATAGAGTAACAGTTGCACTTTCGTTTGTCAACATGAGTGCTAGTGGTTTTCCTACTATATTACTTCTACCTATAATAACAACATCTTTACCTTTTATA